>JAHFAC010000038.1 GCA_023250755.1 Bacteriovoracaceae bacterium
TTTCAGCCATGGCCTTTGCCAATTTCTATATTTCTTAAGTTGAAACTCGGTACACCAGCCCCATTGGAACTGGAAAAGCGGCAAAAAAGATGAGCGAAATACTCGATGGACGATCCAATGTCACCCTTCTTACCGAAGCTCCAGTCGGAAGAATCTTAAATAGTAAAAACCCAAAGGGTGAAAATCAAGTTGAAGTGACCTATTTACAACAAGATTCAAGCGGAAAACAAAGACCTCATCACGTCACCTCCCACTATCTGGTTTATTCCGCTCAGCTCAAAATAGCCCCAACGCTGATCCAAGGATTTAAGGATGCGCCTGAAAAACGCACGCGTGACCAAGCGGCACTCATGTCTCAGATGGGTTATTCACATTATTCGGTTCATAACATCAAAGTGAAGGGCCATCCCTATCGCCTTACTTACGATACATGGACGCGCGGTACTGATTACACAGAAGATGATTTTACAGATATTATCCTGGGTCGGTGGATGGAACTCAAAGGTTATGATGGATTCAAAGACTTTACACAAGATCCGCAAGGTGATGGCATCATGACGATCTATCATCCTCTTTCCCAGAAATGGATTGGCAAAGGCTACACCGAAAAGCAAGCGGCTGAAATTGCCAACTCCGCGGCTAATCGAATGCTAGAACTCTATTCACCAATGCTCAAAGCATTGGATCCTGAGTCTGCAAAAAATTCCGAGAAAACAGACCTTAAAATGCTCAAAATTAAGACGAGCCGTTGGCCCTTCTCAGTTCATATCGCAAAGCCGGGTCACTTCATCACTGATGCAAAAATACTCCGTCAACCCTTCGGGAACATCTTCTTTGGAAATAATAATTTGGGTACACCAGCATTTGAAGAAGCCCTCTTTCGCGGCCATTGTGCCGCGAATAATATCCTGGCTCGAATGAGTCCGCAATTTAAGAACGAGCCTTGGAGCCGATGTCCGCTAGATAAGTGAGCATTTTTTAGCGGCAATCTCAACGCGTGAGCTGGTCTACTTTGGATCAATTTTTGGATCAAAGTCTTTCGGGATCGGTAACCGGTGATCCGCTACGACATAAAATACCACAGGCACCCGATCCACACCGGCTGGCCCAGTAAGAGAAACAGCCACCCATCCTGGATTCACCAATTCAGCTTTGTCGCTTTCTTTACGAAGATCTAAAATTTCAGCCAACTGTTCGTTCCCATAAGGTGCCTTCCAAACTTGATGCGCTAGTGGATTAGGATGCTCATAAAGATTGAGTGGAGTCACAACTGGTTTCTTTCCAATTTTGTTACTCGCGTAGCTATCCAAAGCCCCTGGCAAGTGGTATTCGTTTACAAATCGATCACCCACCGGAATATTTTGAAACCAACTGGTGCAATTATCATATCCACCTTTTTTACAGTAATACTCCACTGATTGGACAAGCGATGGATTTGCCGGAACATTGGGCTGTTCTCCCAATAACCAAGGTCGCAAGGCCGCACCATTAGAAGAATATCCACCGACATCGGCAGCACCTGCCAATCTAAAAAATTGGTCTGCTCGCTGGCCCTCAGTTGAGCTGAGGAGAATGTGAGGCATAATGGTTTCTGAACTGGGCAAACGCAAAGTCGCCGCCAGACGGCCATAAGCACCCGTCCTTCCGTTAAAAGCGACAAAGAGAGTCCCCTGCTGAGGGGTATGAACATGAACTAAATAATCCTTGGACTTAAGCAATCGCAAATACTCACTCAAAGATTGCTGACTCAAAGCTACAACGAGCCGTTTAGGCCCTTGGCCCGAACTTCCACCCTTGCACCCATTAGTTGCGTATTTCGGAAAAGATCGAACCACGGTCGCAGCACCAGTTGACTTGATATACTGGCCCAATAAACTTTCTGGCGTCGGCTTCAAAGGATTACCGCCATGAAGTTTGAGCTGAACTTCTTCGAGAGTCATCTCACCCAAAGCCCTTCGTAAAATATGAAAATCAGCACCGCCCTCGAATAATGCCTTAATTCTGGAAGAAATCGTCTCAGCTGGAACTTCACCCTCCAAGATTTCTAGAAATGCTGTTTCAAGTTTGCTTGATAGCGATTTATGAGTGCGATCTGATTTCACAGCTTCAAGAACTTTTTCCAAGTTAAGAACAAAATCTGGCATCTCTACATCCGCCAGCAAGAAACCCACCGCCTCATCCGGCATAAAGACCTGAATTTTCGGATGCAATTTTTTTATTTGATCATATAAAGCCTGGGTTCTTTTATAACTCCCGAGAATGTCAGCGGGTAATATGCCGGCACCCGCTTCGTCTCCTCTTAAAAATTTCTGGGCTGCATTAGAAATTTCAGTACTCTCTGCCAATTCAACGAAACGAAGACTTCCCTTTTCAGCCTCTCCTAGCTCTTCCAGCGTTAAATACCGTGTGATCAATTTTTTTAATATTTTTGACTGATCAGGATTCAATTTGAAATTTTCAAGATCCTCTGCATTTATGTTCCCTGATTGTCGAAGTTCTGACTCAATTTTTGACACTTGTTCTTCAAGACGTACCTTCAACAAAAGCGTGTCTGGATCTTGTAAGGAAAGACGCCCAATCAATAAATCCATATCTACGCCGCTTGAGAGAGATCGTCCCATCAGAGCCTCAGATAATTTCTGTCCTTCTGTGCTCTTAAAAATGGCTCGACCCAGTGACGAATCTAAAATTCGGGTCAACTCAGGGGTCCCTCCCCAGACGGGTAAGCTCAGAGTGGCCCAACTCAAAAAAACTCCAAAAAAAGCCATGCTGCACTCTCTTAAAAACAGCTGGCCAATTTTCTTACGATTAGATTTATTTCTCCTCACAACACTTCTTCCCTTCATTTTCAATTTTAATAAGCATTCACGCTCAAGCCAAAATCAGGCGCAATCGGTGCTCGATGATCCTGAACAATAAGAAAAACAAAAGGCACGCGTTCCACCGGCGCAGCCCCTGTCATCGAAATTAAAACCCAGCCTGGATTGGCCAGCTCTGCACCCAGATTTTGCTGAGAAAGCCCAATCACATCCGCGAACTGCTTATTACCGCTAAAAGGCTTCCAAACTCTCTTGAGCAAATCAGCATCAGGTCCTGTCGCGAGATAATCCCCTAGCATTTGCACTCGAGGTGCCGGGCTCCTAGGATCGGTATTTCCTGCATGCCGATCGATCACGCCTGGAAAACTATATTCTGATACGAGTGTATCCCCAATCGGCATATTACCGACCCAATGAGTGCAAGAACTATAAGCACCTGTCGCACAATAAGGCCGTGCAACTCCAGCTGGAACGGGCAAAGTCCAAGGCTGTTGTGCATATCCACCTAACTTGCTCCCGAGGTCAAAATACTGAGCTAAGCGCTGGCCCTCAGTTGACTTTAAAACCACCTGAGGCATGAGTGTCCCTAAGCTAGGAAACCTCATCTCAGCATTTAAATTTGCATAACTCCCATGTCTCCCCTTAAAAGCAACGTGAAGAGTCCCCTGTGACGGAGTGTGCACCTGCATAAAAAGATTCTCTCCCGTCATGAACTCCAGGTACTTTTCAAACGACTCCTGGCTCAATGCTACGACCAAACGCTGGGGTCCTTGCGGATCAGTAGCAAGTGGTCCACGCGGGAAAGTCCGCACCACCGTAGCAGCCCCGGTCTCCGCAATGTAACGACCGAGCAAACTCTCCGGTGACGGCCTGAGCGGATCTCCGCCATAAATCAAGCGCTGCGTTTCTTCCAATGTCATATCGCCCATCGCTCGTCTTAACGTGGCGAGATCAGCCGTACCACTCAAAGCGTCAACCCGTGCCGCAATCGTATCTGCAGGCACTTTTCCTTGGAGCATCGCTCTGACTGCATTTTTGAATTTTTCACCCAATGTCGCTGCACTTGAATCGGCGGCAATGGCCTCCGTTACCCTGTAGAAATGATCGACAAAAGTGCGCATTTCTTGATCCGTTAAAAGCTCCAGCATCGCCTCTTTGGGAAGGAGAGAGTGTAGATCTGAGCCTACCGCAAGCAAGCGATCGACCGTCTGGAATGCGACAACAGCATCTAGATTCACTCGTTCACGAGACCATCTTTCGAGAATACCCATCAACTCAGCAACATGGCTTTCAGTGCTTCCGCCCATTAAAAAAGCTTGTGCATTGGCACTCAAAGCTTGATTTTCAATTAAAGGACGAAAGCGAGTAAAAAATTCATCGCCTAATTCTTCATTAAAAACGGCTCGCAAATTTTCCAGCTTTTGGGACTCTGCCGCCCAGTTGATGGTGGTGCCAAACGCATTTTCTCCTGCACTTCGCTCAGCATAGCGCACTCCCACTCGATTGAGTCGCTCTTGGATCCGTTGGGCTGTACGCGCCATCCCTGGGCGCTCTAAAGTTGCGATCAACCTTGAAGTACTTTCGGTGGTTGGAACCTCTGCTCCAACCAAAGCCCTCACCAGCTCACTCCCGCGCCATCCCTCACCGAAAAACAAACGCCCTGCAGAGGATTCAAGAATCTGCCGAAGCGGTAACTCGGCTGCAAAAACAGGAGGAAGTGACAGCGCTAAACCCAACACCGCAGCAATAGTCAAAAGCCAGAACGAACGAATGAGTTTTTTCATGAAATAAAAATCCTCCCCAGAAAAAGAGTTAACTTAGGTGCCTCCTAACAGAAATATTGCATTGAGTCAAATATGTAGACACGGTGCATAAATTGAGTTAGACAAAAAACTTCTCAGGGATAAAAACCATAGGGGATTTTTCATGAAACGTTTAAGATTCTCTTTTCCTAAGTCTATTTTCACGATTTTTTTCGCTATTTCGTGGCTTTTTTCAGTCGCAGCATTGGGTGAAAACCTAAAATCAAGCAGCTCTAAAAATCAAACTCAAACTCTGGGACTTTCGGGTGAGACCTCAATCACACTACGTGAATTACTCGAGTCCGTTGAGGGTCGATTTCTCCTGACCGAAACCGAAAGAGGAGCTGAAATCACGGAGCGAGTGCTCGGAAGAAGACTTGCAAACCCCACCGACTTCAATGCTTTTTTAGAAAAAATCAGCCAAAGCAGCTTAAAACCGCTGGCAAATCGTCTTGCCGAACGGATCGGGCGAATCAAAGAGCGGTATGAAGCTCAATTTCCCCGCCAAGATAAGGTGGATTTTCTCCTTGAAGATCAAAAAGCGGTTCTTCGCGGATTCGCAAGCAAAGAACTTAAAATCGAAATCCTCGATACCTCTGCTCATTCTGCCGGCAATACGGTACGCGAAACTTTCATTCGAATGGTCGAATCCCGCCCAGGCACTCCCCCTACTCTTCGTTATCCCCTAGGCATCGATCCCATGATCCACCCGGATTGGAATCTCCAATTCGGCTTCGAATCTGAGTACACGCTCTCTGAAACTGAAAAACTCTTGGAAGTCTATGGACCTCGGCCCTCCTTTGGAATTGCACCTGAGCAGTGGCTCCATCAAATGAGCGGAGCCGAACGGGTCCAATGGGTCAAAGCGAATATCAGCCGACTTTTTCCCGCTCAACGCGTCCAGGGCGGGTTGGTTAAATTAGCTAACGAGCCTGAGCTCGGTTTTTTGCCCGATTTTGTTATTCTCGACTCCACCCTGAATCTCGAAATTATTTTAAGCCCTGTTCAAACGCTTGAAGAATGGGTGCGCAACATTACGACCCTGAACAAGCGCTTTGGAACCGGATCCATGCAGGGCACCGTGAGCTGTCCCTCGGATGCCTTTTTTGGCAGAGGCTTCGGAAAATCCGCACAGGAGGCCACCGAAGAAAATCTTGGTTTTTTTACTGTCGGAAGCGAAATGGATGCCTTAGAAAAATTAGAAGTTGGGGCCGCCCGCTATCAAGCGGATCCGACCCGAGCCGTTGCCAATACCTTTAAACACCCTTTTTTAGGGCCGCTCACCCGCGCTAAACAAGAAAGACTGCTCAACTTTCTCCAATCCAACGCGGTAGAAGAGCTCTTTGACCCGACCACTTTGAGATCTATCAGCGGAAGTGATGCCTCTTTTAAATACATTGGCTCCACGGCCTACCGTCCTGACATCATAGGTCCCTCTCGCGTCATCATGGAGGTCAGGGACGCACATAATCATATGCCAACGCTCATGGATCGAATTCTTAGAAATGTATTTTACCTGCAGTATGGACGAGCGGGATTTCGCCAAACCTCCAGACTTCAAGCTTTTGATGCTGTCGCAGATTTTGAAAAACTCAGCCAAGAAATCCAGATTTTTTTGAAAGAACTTTTTCCTCAAGCAACGCTACCCAATGTTCAGTATAATGATGCCGAAACCACTGCTCTTCAAGTCTATCGAAATTTCGCTTATCCCTTACGAAACTGGAACGATCACATCGCTCTCTTCGGAGATTCTGGTTTGGCACAGAAGATTTCTGAAGCCCAGCGATCCTATTTGAACGCTCTGCAGTCCATTGAGGGGGATTTTCGGGCAACCCGAATTTCGCGTGAACAAGCCTCTCTGCGCGTTCAGGGAGCCCTCACGCAATTCGCAGCCGATACAAAAGTATTGCAAGCCCTACGCTCCTGGCAGGCCAAACATCTTTTCAATGATCCGCGATGGGCCAGCTATGTAACACTCATGATGAATGAAATGAGCCCACTCGCTGAGGCTTTTGCCAGCAGCAATTGGCAAGGCTCACTCAACTCCAAGGTGACACGACTCCTCTCTCGCTGGCCAAGAAACGTGGCTTGGGTCGATATGGGACAAAGACGGGCATTGATTGTATCCGGATCGGATCTTACTCCGGAGCAAATCACCCAACTTCGGCAGGATTACCTTGACGCTTTGTCAGAAGGGACCCTCTCCTTTTCCCTTGAGGGTGAAGAAAGAAATCTCGCTCTTCGTTTGGGAAACCGGCTCTTTCAAAAAACAACCCAAGCTCTTTCGCAATCAAACTATCCCGAAAAACCTTGGCCTCGAACTGAAACCGTGATCACCCTGAAACCAGAAGAAGAATTGAAACTGAGATTTTACGTAGAGGCGGGAAAAGCAGACCCTTTCATGGTATTCGGAAACGAAACCCCTCAAGGCTGTGTTTCAGGAAAAACCCGGGGCGATCTTCGCGATAATCGTCCCCTCCTTCCGATGGAAGGACATAACGGGACCACCTGGGTAACAACAGCCCCCATCGGCGCTAACTCGCACATCCCTCTCGCCGAACTGCTGGGCGCTGACATAGACCAAGGCCTTCATGCAAACCCTGTTTTATGGTTCAAATACCTTCAGAGCGCTGCGCCATCGGATCGAATCCCGTTCATGGTCTATTGGACTCCCGAAACACTGCAAAATGCTCAGTTAAGCTTCTTGCATACTCATACTCATACTTATAAATGAACAGCTCAGTAGTTTTGTTCTGAGTAAACGTATGTTAACGAAGGCCGATGCGTCCCTCTCGGCTTCGAGTAGCAGCAGTCCAATACCCTGTGAATGGGGGACTCCAATTTCAAGAATTCATGGACAAAATGGAGGACTTTGTTTTGTCTGCAGCTCGAGATGGAGCGGAGCTCGTGGTTTTTCCAGAACTCTTCACCGCTGATCTTTTTCCACCCGGAGATGTCCAAGCAGAAATCGCTGCGATTGATTATATAGTCCACGAAAGTACACCGCGATTCTTCGAGTCAGTTCAAAAATTAAGCACCAAATTAAAAATTGCAATTCTTGCCGGAACTATTCCGCGACTGGCCGACGCCACTCATAAAAAAATTCGCAATACGGCTTTTTTTTCACTTCCTGACGGTAAAACTTATTTTCAAGACAAGATTTTTTTAACAACGTGTGAGAGTAAAGATTGGGGCTGGGAAGGCGGGGGGGTCAGCCTCGAATCCCCTGGGCATTCTCCTAGAGTCCCTCTGAATCTCCCACTGAATCTTATTGATACCCCTTGGGGCCCCATTGTCATTTCGATCTGCTATGATACAGAGATCCCCCTTCTTTCATCCCTTCTGGCATCTCAGTTAGCCGAAAATTTCCCCGAGATTTTTTTGATCCCCTCTTGTACAGGCAGTTCACATGGATTTTACCGAGTTCGTTGGACCGCACAAGCCAGAGCGGTCGAACACTATGCCTATGTCATTCACACTGGCACCGTTGGTCCTGGGACCCAAACTCCCAATATGAACACCCAATTCGGCCAAGCCGCAATCATTACCCCAAGAGACGAGGGATTCGCAGGCCTTCTGGCCGAAGGCCCCCTCCAAAAATCTGCTATTGTTTATGCGGATCTCGATTTGGATTTTTTACGAAGTAAAAGACAAAAAGCCCAAGTTTATCCCGCACGGGATCAAACCCGGCTCATTCAAAAAATAATTGAAAAACCTACCGGAGGAATCATCCCATGAAACTAAGATCAAAACTCACTCGAACAGGAATTATTCTCGCCCTCTTATTGATTGAAACCTCTCCACTGGCATCGCCGCAGAACTTTGAACTCGTCATCTCTCATGCCCGGCTCTTGACTTATAGCACTGAGAGTTTGCCCGAAATCGATGCAGTGGCGATCTCCAACGGAAAAATTACCGAAATTGGACGATCCGTCGATCTCGAGCAACGCTGCATAGAGGGATGCAAAATCATCCGCGCTGGACAGGCTTTTCTCATGCCAGGATTTCAGGATGCCCATGCTCACCAAGCCTCTGGTGGGGCGGGTTTCTTTCGAGTACATGTTTCTGGCTCGTCTGTTTCTTCGATTGTTTCAACAGTCAAACACTATGCCGAAAGCCACCCTGCCTCAGCATGGATTCAAGGACGAGGCTGGGATGCTGCTGGGTTTGGGACGAACTTCCCAAGCCGTCGCGACTTAGATCGCGCTGAAAGCAAAAGACCCATTGTGCTTTCAGACAGTGATGGACATCAACTCTGGACCAACTCAGCAGCGATCCTCGCCGCGGGGATTGATCGAAGCACGCGTGACCCAGAAGGTGGCACTATTTTGCGGGATGCGAACGGCGAGCCCAGCGGAATTTTTCTGGAAGCTGCCGCTGACTTGATCTATGCAAAAGTTCCAGAGCCCACTGACGAAGAAAGACGTAATTATATTTTGAAAGGCCAAGAAGTCGGCTTGAACGCGGGCATCACGGCAACCCATGGAGGTCCCATTGGACTCAAAATGGCTCAAGCCTATCGTGGGCTCGAAGTGGAAGGAAAACTCCATCAAAGGATTTTTTTCTGGGCAGACTTGGATGCGGATGACACTGAATTCCAAAAAATGCTCGAATTTGGGCGCTCACTCCCGAAGGATGGTCCCAACAGTGGCAAAGTTCAGCTTTCTGCCTTCAAGGGATTTGTAGATGGTGTCATCAGCTCCTATACTGGAGCCCTGCTTGAACCTTATTCGGATGAGCCCACTCAAAACGGAAAACCCTCCTACACTCAAGAAAAACTCAACGAACTCGTGATCAGAGCCAACCGCTCAGGATATCCCGTCGCCCTTCACTCCATCGGCGATCGTGCCGTTCGCATGGCTCTCAATGCTTATGAGTTTTCCAAAAAAACACTCAAACACTCTTTGATCAATCGAATTGAGCACATTGAAGCGCTCGATCCAGCAGATGCCCCTCGATTTGGCCAACTCCAAGTCGCAGCGTCCATGCAACCCGCTCATATGCACTTTGGTTCACCGGGATCTTCTTATTATCCTGGACGCCTCGGGCCTGAACGCATCAAACATGCTTTTGCCTGGAATGAGCTGGATCGCAACGGTGCTCTTTTGCTTTTCGGTAGCGACTATCCTGTCGTATCACAAGACCCCATTGAGGGAATGTACTGCGCAATTCACCGCCTATACTACAGCGGAGCCCCCTTTGAACCTGCTCAAAAAGTGGCGCCCGATACTGCTCTCCGGGCCTACCTCGAAAACCCACTCAAGGCCATCGGTTGGGGTGAGCGATTAGGCAAACTTCAAAAGGGTTACGAAGCTGACCTAGTCCTTTTGCGTGAAGATCCCAGAAAATCAGAGGCGACCTCGCTTTCGCAAAATCAGCCCAAGCTAGTCATCATCCAAGGCAAGATCGTTTTGAATCGGCTGGAGTGAGCGCCCAAAAAAACTTGACTCGTCGTGTTGCGCGATGATAACCGGCTGTCATATGAAAAAACAGCTGCAAGTTCTGAGTTTGGCTTTATTTCTCAACTTAGGGGGCGCGCTCTCTTATTCACCTGCTATTCAAGCAGCGGGAGTGGATCCCATTGACGAGGTGTTTGAACCCTCAGGAAGCTTTGATCCGCAGAAGTTTGGCAAAGTGGCTGTCGTCCAATGGGCCCCCATGGCTCCGACTCCGGTAGGAAAAGAAGTCACTGCTCAACAAGCCGAAATTTATAAACAACAAAATCGTGAAGAGCTCAGTGGTTATATTCGTGAAGCCGCCAAAAACGGCGCTAAATGGGTCATCACCCCTGAGTTTGCCATTGTTAACTATCCGGACTTTCCTGAGTTGCCTCCCGAAGAAGATGAATTCAGAAATCGCGCGGACATTAAACCCTACGTCGAGGCTGTGCCT
>JAHFAC010000388.1 GCA_023250755.1 Bacteriovoracaceae bacterium
TTTTGGATCAGCGAAGCATCGATTGCCCGTTTGCGATTGCTGGTTTGCGATTGCTGGTTTGTGATTGCCGGTTTGTGATTGCCGGTTTTCAATTTTCTGAGTTGTAAGTGCTCACTTCAATTTCTCCGAAGATATTCAAATGTTGTTTTGTATGCAGTGAATGTAAAAAAACACTGTGAAGGGTCGCATGCATTCGGAGCCTTCGAATGTTCGAAAAACACAGAGAGAGGCCAATCACATACGTTCGGAACCTTCGAATGTTCGAAAAACGCTGTGAGAGGCGAGATATAGCGTCGTCAAATTGAGATCGACTCTGCAACAACTAGTTTTGCGCTTCGAATATCCCTGTCTTTCAGTCTACCTCGAGATCGGTTCACCAAGGATCGAGACTTCATACTATCGAGATCAATCTTCAATAGCCAAAACTTCGCACTATCAATATTCCCGTTTTCCAATCCGCCTCAAGATCGGATGTTATTCCTTTTGCAGCCAATTCTTCTGGTTTGATTCTTGCTTATCTGTCATTCCAGTATGATATTTACCAGAAAGCATCTCCTTACGATTTGGGCGCTGAGTTTATTGAACCTTTCAGCGCATGCCGAAAGTTGCCCTTCGGCTGCTAACATAGTAGACAGCATTAATTTTGTCGCTGGTGCTATGGGCTCGGTGATTGAGTCCCTTCCGCGCAAAATTAAGATCACTTATTCACCATCCGAAGGAAATCTTGGAGGAAGCGTCCATGGCTGGAAATATCCAGATTTGAATCTAGAGATCACCGGTAGCAAATGTGGTAATGGACTCTCTGTAGACGGATTCAAGATGCTTGTCTGCCATGAAATTGGGCATCTGGCTGGAGGCCCACCTACCCGCCCATTCATTTTTAATGACGTTCCATTTAGCGTCGAGGGCGAAGCTGATTTCTTTGCGGCCTCCGTTTGCTTGCCGACAATATTCAAGGATGAAAACAATTTGGATTTTCTTCTATTTTTTAAGAGCGAGCCGGGTATTGAAAGTTGTCGTAGTAAATCTACTCAGAAAGAAGTGGCATTGTGTGTGCGGATCGCAATGGCCGCATTGGATCTCACAAGGTACTTCTATGCAACATGGGATTCAGCATTTATGAATACAACTCCTGGCGAAATTCCTACATTTCAAACCAAAGATCAAAATGTCGTACAGAAAACTCTAGAGGGTCACCCGACCCCCCAATGTAGATTAGACACCTACCTGTTGGGGGCTGCTTGTACTTATGACAGTTTGCCGCTCACTTATAGTTCATTCGGCAATGGCTATACGAGTTGTGGCCCAGTTTCTAAAATACAAAAACCCAGTTGTTGGTATCACGACTAAAACCCCTTACTTCTTGGCCTGACAGAGTTCGCAAAGGCATATGCCTAAAAAACTCTCAGATAAAAAATTTGGGCAAAAAAAAGCGGCTTGGTAAAAGGGGGGGGCCAAGCCGCTCAAGGGGGGATGGATTTGTCTTTATCTAGAGCAATCACGATGCCAGCGGGGGATACCCCCAAAATCTTTTCCCCGCAATTTTAAGTGGGGCTCTGACCGCTTGAGGTCCGAGGCCCTTGAACCTTTTCCCCAAAAAGCCCCACGCTGGGACCACTAGGACCCTTGGCGGGACCTCTAACCAATTGAAATCATGAGGACTTCCGTGTCCACACTCATGCGTGTCTAACACTGAGACACCGGGCCAAAAAGGGTCAAGATTCATTCCGCATCCGGCGTTTTGGCGGGGCCTCAGCCCCTCTACCGGCGGAGGGTGCAAACCATGGCTGACGACCAAAGTCCGAGACAACGAGTTCTCCCCTATGTCAGTCTTGAGGAAGAAAGTGGGAATTTCAATGGGTCGGTCGGCTATCGTCACCACTCTCCTTTTAATCGTATGTTCTTCGGCCTCATTTGCTGAGCCAGCAACTCATTGTTCGCAGGGTGATGTGAAAGCATCCTTTGGCATTTACCTCGCCCAAGAGCCTTCGAAGGATCCAAGCGACAAAACATCTCTTTTCAATAAAAAATTTCGCAAGGATGCCTCAGAAGATGATGAGCCGATCGTCTCAAAGACTCCCACTATCACCAAAGCCGACGTTTTCGAAATCAAAGCGGTGAAAGACAAATTCACTGGAGAGGGCACTGAGCCTGATGTTCTGTCGATCAAATTGACAGAGGCAGGTGCAGGAAAAATTGAAGACGTCACCGGCAATGGGGAGAAACTTTTCGTTATTCAGACCGGCGGAAAGATTCTCACCAAGATCAGAATTCGTACAAAAATCAAAACAGGAATGATGAAACTCTACCCCGGCAAGAGCACGCCCCCGAGTAAACTCATTAAACAAATTTGTCGTTAGGAGATCAAGCCATGCAACCCGCTCAACAAAACAAACTCCACCACAAACGCGTCACCGGACTCTCAGGAAACGAAATCTATTGTCTCCACCAGTTGGGATTTCAGCCGGGCAACATCTGCGTAGGAAATAGCGTTCGATCTATAGGTTTGAAAGGTGGTCTGACTTCGAGCCTTCGCAATCTTGCAGGGGGAGAGGTCAAGGAAATTACCAATCTCATTCATGATGGTCGAGCAAAAGCATTTGAACGGCTGGTTCAGGATGCGCAAGCCTCCGGTGGATACGGAGTGACTGGGGTCACAAATCAGAT
>JAHFAC010000389.1 GCA_023250755.1 Bacteriovoracaceae bacterium
GTTTTTGAATCGGGTTAAACTGGTTTTGCTGAAGCCGTTTAACCCACTCTCAGAGCAGGGCTTCGCGGTACTGTCGAACGGACGCGGTAGCTGGCAGACAGGTCTGTGAAGGAGTTGGCGTATTCCATCTGACTCATCAACGAAGGCTGTTACAGGGATGTAATGCAACGCAAAATGAACGAAAAGAAAAAAGAGACGCCAACTCTTTGACGCTCAACCTTTGAAATCAATCTTCCGATCTGATGATGACGAGATGTGAAAGGAGGCGGAGTTACGTCACAGGCTTCTGCTGAGATTATTATTCGCCCTGGTGTGGTTCCGGTGCTGATTCTGGAACCTTTGGGGCCAGTTTATTCGAAAGTGATCCAACGGCTCAAGGGAATGCCCACCGTTCAGGCGATTGTATGCGTGTCTCCTGAGCATGCGGTCTCACTTGTGGAGAGAGCGGGTCCCTGCGTAATCGTTTGTTATGCTGGGACGCAAGAGCAACTCGTCAAACATATTACGATGCTCAAATTGCTCAAAGGAAAACTGAGCAGTGGGCAAATTCGCGTGATTTTAACAACGCTTTTTAAGCAAAAGGCTTTAGAAGAAAAATTAAAGGCTTTTGGTTTTTCTGAAATCATACCAGAACCCGTAGAGGAGCGATTGCTGGCAGCCAGAATTGATCGAAGTGCCAGGACTTTACCGGTTTCGCTGGAAGTAAAAAAACCCCAAGAAAAGACGGCTGTTGAATCAGTAGCGTCTTCTTCGCACGAAGGGCATCACTCCCACGAGATTCGAATGGTATCGCCGCTGACTTTGGAGAGCGATTTTTGGCTCTTTCAAAACGAGGGCACTCGCGCGGTTATGGACCAATGGACCATTAGACTCAAAGGCCCAGGTCCAGGGATCGGAAGTTGGGTGTCGATTCAGGGAGAAACCAAGGGGATTGAACAATGGAAGTGGGTTCCAAAATCCAGTGCTTCGCAAGAGTTTATGAAGGGGGGAGGCGTTTGGATTTTTAAGGGTCAAGCCCCCCGTTTTGAAAATAGCTGCTGGACCTTCGTCTCAAAAAATCCCAGCCTTACCTATTACGTGGGTGAAAAAGCACTCGGCTCTAAAGTGTCGATGGATCCCTCGGGGGATTTGTTGGTGACTTATGATTCTTTGAATGCGGTTCACTTGCGTGCTGTCATAGAGACTTCATTGGAATCGCCATTGACTGAAAACCCTCCAGAGAGCCTCATCACGCACGCACTCTCAGACGTTAAGCCTTCTCCTCTTTCACAGAAAGCCCGTGCAGCCATGGAAGAAAAATTGGGCTCCCTCTCTCCTCAGGCTGAACAAGCCCTCGCTCAGGCAGACTGCCTTGTGGCAGCTCTTTCGGATTCCGGTCCCTCAAATAAGAGTTCAGTGCAAAAGATAGATGGACCTGATGCGATTCGAGCAATAAAAGCTTCTGAGCCGACGCTCAAACCCGTAGCGTTCGCGTTTTTGATGTCCGAGCTCGCAGCTGCAAAAAGCAGGACCCCACGACAAATGGCAGATCGTTTTTGCAGTTATCTTGAGGCGGCTTGCAACGGCATTCATGCAGAACTTTGGTTTTTCAGGGATGAGGAGTGGAGTCATGCAGGCTCTAATCAGGGTATTTCAAAAAAACTAACTCAAGGGCTCCAAGGTGTCCGTGAGGGATTAGTTCAAATCGATCAGCAAAGCTTTGCTGGCGTGATTCGGAGTGAGCAAGACCTGCTTTTGGGGGCCCTGGTCGTTTCGGGTGCCCAAGTCAGTGGGATCGCACCTGATTACCTTATTTCTGTGGGTAAAATGACCACAGGGTTGCTTCAAACTTTGGTTTTTTTGCCTAAGCCGCTTTGATGATTTGCTCGGCCTGCTTGCCGACCGTGCTGCTCACTTGCTTGAGCGTGTCATCGGCCTCAGTTTCGCTCATCCACCTGAAAATTTCAGAAAAAAGATCTGGGTTGAAATATTCAGGCATTTTTGCGGATTTTTCGGTTTCAGCAAGCAAGGTCAATGTGTCTTTGACGGTTCGCTTTTGGCCATCCCAGTGCCCGTTGGCAAAGGAGTCGACGACGTTTCCCATTGAAATGAGTTGGGCTATGTCGTTGACGTTGTACCCCTTGAGACCTTGTGGATAGCCTGAGCCATCAAATTTTTCATGATGCTGGTGAATCAGGGTTTTGACGCGTTCGGGGACTGCAAAAGAATTTTCGTCTAAAATTTTAAGGCTGAGTCGGACATGATCGTTGTAGATTTTCTTTTCCTCTTCATTCATCGATTTCCAGGGCATGGAGGTGATTTCGACCGGGATTTGCGAAAGACCAATATCGTGAAGCAGGGCTGAGAGCGCGATATCCGCCAAGAGATCCCCCTCAATTTTCCCAAACGCCATAGCAAAGGTGACGCAGTAGGCGGCAACAGTAGCAGAATGGCGAAGCTCTGGGTCAATTTCACAAAGTCGGAGGACCTCAAGGATCGCTGATTCAGAGCGGGTTGCTGTTTTATCCAAAACATCGAGAATAGTTTGTCGGAGTTTTTTGTTAGCCTCGGTTTGTTCGACTCTGTTACCTGGTTTCGCGATTTCTTTGAATAGTGCCTTGGCCACTTCAGAAACCATGACGGTTTTTTCTTCTGGGGTGATTTTAGTCGCATTGAGGAGGGCACTC
>JAHFAC010000390.1 GCA_023250755.1 Bacteriovoracaceae bacterium
TGTGTGACTCCGGCTCCAAGCGAGCTTGAAAACTCAGTCAGTGCTGCTTTTGGAATCTGCAGAGGGAGCGTCTGACTTGTATGAAAGCTACGGCCATGAAATGGCGAATGCTCCCTGACGATTTGTTTCAATTGTAAAAGCGTCTCCGCACGGTTCTGTACCATCAATCCTCCTCGAGCCTAGTCTGCAGGCTGGTTATTTCGTGCAATTCTTTTTACGTTCTTTAGGGTCAGCCCGTCTTAAAACTGGTTCAGGCGAGGCGCCAAACGCGAGCAACCGGAGGCGTACTTGAGTAGTACGTTGAGGATTGCAAGAGTGAAGGCAACAAAGTCCGAACCAGTTTTAAGATGAGCGTTAGCCACTGCGAAAATGACGAATCACTCCGACAAGCACGCCCTCGATTCGAAAGTCTCTGGTCTCTGCAGATGAGAGGACAAGAGGTTTCAGTGCCGCATTCGCCGGATGAAGTTCGACATGATCCTGTGTTTTAAAAAATCGCTTGATGGTGGCCTCATTGTTGAGAACAGCCACAACTGTCTGGCCGTTCTGTGCTGTTGCCTGCTTACGAATCACGACATAATCCCCATCTAAGATTCCGTCATCGATCATCGATTGGCCGAAAACTCGCAAAGCGAAGAGCTCCTGTCCCGCTCGTGGAGCCATCGTTCGAGGCACCTCGAGTGTTTCATGGGTGGTGATCGCTTCAATCGGTTTTCCTGCTGCCACTCGTCCAAGAAGTGGAAGCTCCAGGCCCTCGAGGAGGGAAGTGGGAGGAGCCTGGAGGGCCTGGAGAGTCCGTTTTCCGTTCCATGTTTTTGCAAGTGCTCCTTGGCGTTCAAGCCTAACGAGATAATTTTGAACAGTGCCAAGGGAGCTGAAGCCAAAGTGCTTTGCGATCTCATGCTGGGAGGGGGCATATCCCTTCTCCTCAGAAAAAGAAGTGATGAACCTCAGCATGTCTTTCTGCTTGGGAGTGAGTTGCATCATCGTTTTTTCTATTTTCTCTATCCGTGTGGGCGCTTTATTGGGCTTTTTCATGCTTCCCAACGTATGCGTAAGTTATGCGTAAGTCAATACACGAAAAAGGCCAGGTCCAAACGCAAAGCCGTAAGTTGCTGATTAAAAAGAAGAAAAATATTGCGGCAAGAAATCTTGAATGATGTGATTCGACACGTGCCGAAGCAAATCGCGACTACATTTTTAATGGCCGCAGCCCTCATTCCGATGTCTCTCAAAGAGTGGTCTCCCACCAAGATCGTGGCGGACCTGCCTGCCGTCACCGAGACAAACTCAACATGGAAAATTACGTCTGATCATTCTGCCGGAGGTTATTTCTACGAGCTTCCAAAAGAGAATCCAAGGACGGTGATTTCATGGCAGTGGAAAGTCGACACCTTTCCAAGCGTCACTCCCAGAAAACCATTCGACAAAGCAAGCGATGACTATCCCTTGAGAGTAGGAATTGTTCTGACAAACGGAGACGACAATATTCGCGTTCCCCCGGGTATCAAAACAAAAGAGCTTCCAAAAATTTCTTATGTCGCTTTCTATGTTGCCTCAAATCTGCCAGAAAAAGAATGTGCCTGCGATACGAGCGCGTACAACAAGTACATTCTGACCTGTCAAGTTCCTGTTGGAAAAGAAATAACAAGAGTAAAAAAGCAACCCATCGAGGAGACCGCTCGACATTTCCACCTCGAGGGAGAAAAACGCGCCCTTAAGGCGCTCGGGATTTGGATCTTTGCCGACAGCGACAATTCAAAATCAAAATCGGATGCGACGCTCGGTCGTCTGGAAATGGAATGATGACCTCTCCCTTTGAAAACCCTGAGAGCGTCGCCCTCCATTTTGGGTACTGGAAGTTTCTCGGATTTATTATCTGTTTTTTATTTGGATCGACCCTTCAGGTCATTCTGCCGTATCGAAAATTGAATCTGGTCCAAAACTGGAGGATCAATTTACCCCTTGCGGCTTTCAACACCATGGTCACCTCTGCTCTTTGCACAAGCTGCCTCAGCGCGTTCTCATTTTTTCTTGAACGAAAGGGTATCGGGCTCTTTCATTTTTTGACCGCGTCCATTTGGATTCAGATGATCACTGCGGTTTTGGCGCTCGATGCAACCGCGTACTTCTGGCATCGCATGAATCATAAAAATTCTTTTCTTTGGCGTTTTCACCGGGTCCATCATTCTGACAACGCATTTGAGGCTTCAACGGCTCTTCGGTTTCACATTGGGGAGCTTCTGATCTCTCTTGTGATTCGATTTACCATTATCGCAATCTTCGGCTTTTCAATTTTCTCGATCTTGTGTTTTGAGTTGATTTTTCAGTTTATGAATATTTTTGAACATGGCAATATTCGCCTTCCAAAAAAGTTTGAGTCCGCGTTTTCAAAAGTTTTTGTGACACCAGCCCTTCATCGCAAACATCATTCGGTGGTTGTGGATGATCTGAACTCCAACTTTGGAACCATTTTTTCATTTTGGGACCAGTTGGGAAGCTCTCTTCGATCAGCGAGCTCGCAGGAATCGATTCAGGTTGGGATTTCATCGCTCCAGAGAAACCTGACGGTCGTGGAACTTCTGAAGCTCCCATTTTCACAGACAAATGACACATGAAATTAACATTGCGACTTTGACCGTGGAGTGGTGCAATCCACCT
>JAHFAC010000039.1:0-1247 GCA_023250755.1 Bacteriovoracaceae bacterium
CCCCCTCAAATAAGAGTCCCATCAGCAACCCAAGCCAAATCACCGAACCTGTTTTTTTCATTTGAACCCCAAACCCCTCTCAATTTGACGCACACTTGCTAAACTTCTGATCTTATGCAAGGTTTTATTGACCAGTCACCCTACAGTCAAGGAGATAAAATGCGCTTCTTTGGGCGCTTTAGCAGGATCGCGACGATTTTTTTTATAGGAGCGTTCTCATTTTATCTTTGGAGCCTTTACCAACAGCTTGAAAAATCTTTTTCTCAGCAAGAGCAGTTCATTCCAACCCGGATTTATGCCGATGTGACGCGATTAGCTCCCCCCCAACCGCGAAAACAAGTCGAAGAACACCTCAATAATCTGGGATACTCTGCACGTGAAGCGCGGGAAAGTGGGGACACCCTGAGCTTCATCCTACATCCGATCGCCTACCCGACCTATCTCATCCCTGAGGGGCACCCCATCTTCAACCTGGGGGGGAAGACGATTACTCTCACCTTTGATGGGACAGGCAAAAATTCTGCACTCCAATCCATTCAATTTGAAGGAACAGAAATTCCCGACCTCTACTTAGAACCCGAACTGATCGCAACCCTCGCGCGCGGCAGCAAGGAGATTCGCGAACTCATCAAATTTGAAGCCATTCCGGCTCTGGTTTGGAAATCCATTATTGCCATCGAAGATCAGCACTTTCTCGAACATCGGGGCTTTGACCCCCGAGGGATTGCCCGAGCCCTCTGGGTGAACCTCCGCACCCTTTCTTTCGCCCAGGGAGGGAGCACTCTAACTCAGCAATTGATCAAAAATCTCATGGCCCGACGAACAAAAAATATTTTTCGAAAAATCAATGAGCTCTTTCTCGCCCTGATCCTAGAGATGCGGTTTGACAAAGAACAGATCCTTGAACGCTATCTCAATGAGGTTTATCTCGGGCAAGTAGGAAATCTTGAGGTTCATGGGGTCTCTGAAGGCGCAAAACATTTTTTTGGCAAACATCTCGAAGAGCTCAATCTCGCTGAAACTGCATTGATGGCTGGATTGATTCGTGGCCCCGGGTTTTATTCGCCTTACCGGTATTTCAATCGCGCTATCGAGCGTCAGCACCTGGTTTTGAAAAAAATGGTTGAGACTGGGCAAATTGCAGAAAAAGAGGCGCAGGCGGCACTCAGCCTTCCCATCCACCTGGCACCTCCGCAAACCTCTACCAATAAAGCGCCCTACTTCACCGACTACGTCAAAGCCGAGCT
>JAHFAC010000039.1:1257-8659 GCA_023250755.1 Bacteriovoracaceae bacterium
GAATCGACAACTCAAGGACAAAATGTCCGAAGAAGAGGTGGCAACTGCGGGTTTTCGCGTCTACACAACACTCGACCTTGAGTTAAGCGCGCAGGCGCAGCGATCGGTGGCTGAAGGCGTTCATTCCCTCGAAAAACAACTCCACCTCCCCACTTCAGAACACCTCGAGGGAGCACTCGCTGCAGTTGATCACTCCAATGGCTATATCCGCGCCCTGATCGGTGGAAGAAATTACGCTCAAAACACCTTCAATCGCATTCTCAACATGAAACGCCAGGTGGGCTCTACTTTTAAACCCCTGGTTTATCTTACAGCCTTCTCAAAAGGAAGAGACCCGAATGGAATCCCCTACGGACCGGGTCATCCGATTGAGGATGCCCCTTGGGAGTTGAGCTATGACCGAGGAAAGCAAACTTGGTCACCCAATAATTATGAAAAAGAATTCTTAGGGTGGATCTCTTTTCGTGCTGCCCTAAGCCAATCCATCAACGTAGCAACAGCTCGGCTGGGCATAGAAGTCGGAATTCCAGAAATTGCTAAAACCGCGCAAGCTCTGGGCGTAGAATCTGAACTTCCACTAGTACCTTCGCTCTCTTTAGGCGTCGCTGAACTTTCTCCGGTCGAATTACTTCGTGTTTATGCAACAATCGCTAATCATGGCATCCAGGATGAACTTACCGTCATTCGTGGAATCACTTTTGATAACGGCATGAGCTATGCCAGGTTCGTCTACCATCCTAAGGAGGTTTTCGCTTCAGCACCGGTTGACTTGCTGACCGACATGCTCCAAAGCGTTTTTTTAGAAGGAACAGCCCGCCCTGCCGCCCAGCTCGGTTTTGATCGCCCAGCTGCAGGAAAAACAGGGACCACCAGCCATCATCGTGATGCTTGGTTTGCAGGATTTACCCCTCAACTCACCACAGTCGTTTGGGTAGGGCTGGACCAAGACTCAACGTCTGAAAATAAACGAGTCCTGCTGACTGGAGCCAGTTCGGCTCTTCCCATTTGGGTGACCTTTATGAAAGAGGCCCTTTCCGGCGAGCCCCCTCTGTCCTTTCCTTCAAATCCCCAACTTACCTCAGTTCGAATTGACCGCCGTACAGGTAAAAAAGCCCTGCCTGATTGTCCTGATTCTCAGACCACTGTTGAAAAATATTGGACAGAAAATGAGCCTCGCAGCCTGTCTTGTGAGGCACTCTGGCCTCCCTCGGTTTCAAAGTCGTCACTTTAAAATATTAATTTCTTGCCCTAGAGGATCCTGTTTGATACGTAGCGTCAAAATTAATGATTAAGGAGACCCGTATCATGAAACAGAGCCGCTTATTCCGTGAAACAGTATTGGCACTTGGATTAGTGAGTGCCGTTTTAAATTCTACCGCGTGGGCAGATAGAAACCAGGACATTGAAAATTTTTTAAAACGTTTTGATCAAAACTCCAAACAAACCATGGATGAAGCCCCTGCAATGGTGGGCAGCAAGAGAGAAAAACCATTTCAATCTCTACCCAACAAAAAATGGAAAAAAGAAGAGCTGTTGAAGTGGGAAAAGCTCATTGATCAACGCGACAAAATCCGTCAAAAGATGTGCAAAGAAGTCAATGGCGCTCTTGTTTGCTTAGACAGCATCCTACCTGGACGCGCTTCGCCTGGATCCAACGACTTAGCCGAAAACCTGGTTGATTTGCCTAAAGAGAAACTAGTTCGCAACCTCACCCTCATGGACAAGAGCTTGAAAGAAGCGAGCCTGGATGACAAAAGCGCCCCCTGGTCCGATGATTACTGGCCGATTTATCGCGGGATCCTCGGCGCGCGATACGCGACCCCAGAGTTCGAAACCCGTTTTTTAGACTGGACTGTTTATCAAACAGCGATTGAAAAAAATCCAATGGACTCAATTCTCAAGAACGGCAACGTTTCAGAAATCGACCTTCTCTCTCCTTCTGAAAAATATGACCTCCTCACCGGAAGCGATGGAGCCCTCACCCAAGCGATGTGGGCACAAACCGAAGAGGCGGCCTCACAAGGCGAACGGAACCCCGAAACTGGCAAAGGAAAAGTCGAAACCTGGATGGGCATTTGTCATGGCTGGTCCCCAGCCTCTTATATGTTCCCTCGCCCGACCGGGATCGTGAAGGTAAAGGCCGCAGATGGAAAAACCAACCTGATCTTTTACCCTGCGGACATCAAGGCTTTGGCCTCGCTTCTCTGGGCGCAAACAAGAACTCCCACCAAGTTTATCGGAGGCCGCTGCAATGAAAAGGACACCGAGATTAAGAAAGATGCCAATGGACGCGTACTCAGCGCTAACTGCTTTGATACGAATCCTATGACCTGGCACCTCTCGATCGTCAACCAAATCGGCCTGGCCAAGCGAAGCTTTGTCATGGATGCGACTTACGATTATGAAGTGTGGAACCAGCCTGTCTACGGTTATAGCTATACTTATTTCAATCCCCAGACAGGGAAAGAAACGAATAATCTCAAAACTGCAACCGTTGCCTGGAAGAGCTTCACCAAAGATAAATTTCGCAAGTATCGAAAAAATCCAAGTATTGCGACGATTGTCGGAGTTGCCATGGACGTGACCTACGTGGTTGAAATGCAACCGACTCACGATAAAACAAATAACCCAGCCGACGACGGACATAAGACGGTTCGATATCTCTACGACCTAGAACTCGACGCAAAAGGAACCATCGTCGGCGGCGAATGGTACGGGAATATGCACCCCGACTTTCTTTGGACACCTGAGCCCGGAAAGAATGCTCAATCCGTTGTGGACATGAGCTTATCCGGCACCTGGAATGGCACCGGTGGAATTCCGGCAAACTGGAGCGACACGATCAAGTCTGCAGCCGAAAACGGAGGCCAACCCGTGTACAAGATTGTCCGCCCACTCGTGGATCAATCAAGGAGTTCACGATAAAATCAGCACCAAGTCTCCTCAGCTTAGGCCTTAATTTAGGCCTCAATTTAGGAATGATTCTAGGGGCAGCCGCCTGGTCGACATCGGCCAGCGCGGCGGCTCCATTAGAACGTCTCGCTCTTCCGACCAAGCCCTGCAGCGAAACCTGGAAGCTTTTGATCCAAAAAGGCCTGCATCACTTTAATTTTACACAAGACAGCTATAATTCATACGCGGCAAGAGTCAAACGAACGGAGTGCTACAAGGACTGGACGATTCTGGTTTACATGGCGGCAGATAACGATCTGACGCCCTATGCTCTCATGGACCTCCATGAAATGGAGGCTGGATTCAAGGGTGAAGCAGCGGTTGCGGGCTCCACCCTAAAATCCGATCTCGTGGTCCATCTGGATACCCAGGGACGAAGCAAGATTCGTCGCCTTCATATCTTCCAGTCTTCCGAAGTTTACGACCCAAAGCAAACTCTTGAGACCATTCAAAAACAGGGAGTCGCAGGAATTCGCTCCCCTGTTGCCGCTTTTTTGCCCGATAAAAAAATACCCGAGGAGACCAAGCTAAAGCATTTCTTAGAGTGGGGAACCAAAAATTACCCAGCCAAGCATTATATGGTGATTGTTTGGGGGCACGGACAAGGTTGGGCACCTGCACCCACTCCACCAGGGCCTGTAACGAGCCGATTTCTTAACCTGGGAGACACGCAACTGGACCATGCCTTGACTGCCTCATCCGATAAAACACCTAGGCTCGAAAAGGGCCCTTTCTCCGGGCGCAATTTTGGTGGATTGGCTTTTAATAGCACTCAAAACAGCTATCTGGGCATCCCTTCACTTCGGAACGCACTCGAGAGTGTCTTTGATGCTGATCATCCTCTGGATCTCTACGCCTCTGACGCCTGCCTGATGCAAATGGCAGAAGTCGCAACCGAGATCTCCAGTGTCACGCGATTCATAACCGGCTCGACTCAAGTCCAAAATTTTTTAGGACTTCCCTACCGACGGATGATGTACGAACTCAATAAAGGAAGTTTTCTGGAAGCAAGAAAGTCTCAACGCTCTTGCAATTCGACTGATGAGGCCTGCCTCTTGGCTTGGATGATTCCTCGAGTATTCCTAGCTTCGATGAAAGACAATGGACTTCAAGGGCGCGAAGCTCCCGAGGGAATAAAATCCATCACCATGAGTTCGATCTCAAGCAGTGAGCTCCGCTCCACGCTCAATCCGGCACTGGATCGCCTTTCAGAAGCCTTGCTCCGCTATCTGACAGAAGACCATAAGCGCACCATTGATATCCAATTTGTACTCCAGCAAGCCCCGCATTTTGAAGGGGGAGCGCAGGATATCGGGGCATTTCTTACGCTGATGGAGATTTTGTTAAAAAAAGAAGCCGAAAAAAGCGGTGGAATGACAGAAACAGCGGCACAACTCAAGCTAGCCATTAACTCAACCCGTGATGCGCTCCTGAGAACCGTGATGAACCAAGCCCTGGGAACAAATTACACCTCGGGCTCAGAAAACCTGTACCGCCTCGGCATCCGCGCCACTTCAGTCTGGCTCCCCGTTTCACCCGAGGATTATCAGAATCGGATCGAAAGTTTTACTCCCTCGGAGTTTTATCACCAGGTTCGCTGGCAAGAGTGGTTAGCCACGGTGTTTAATACTCATTAGGCCAAATCTCCTGAGAAAAGAAATATTTTTGGTCAACACCACGTTAAATCCAAAAAATCTATGAGTGCTTTTTTGACCTCGTCCTGAAGTGCTTCGGGCAGTTGTCCAAGATCCTCTCGAAACAGCGCATTATCCCAAGCCAAAATCTGATCGATCAATAAATCACTCTCTTTTTTCAGACCGCAAGTCCCAGCGGGAATCTTAACCCGGAGTGGAAATGCATCTTCGCTCAAGACTTTTGTCGTCAGGGGAAGAATCACCGTACTCTGGAGTCCAGCTTCCGAAAACTCCGATGGCTGAATGACGAGGCAAGGGCGCTGTTTACCGGGTTTGGTCCCGATTCGTGGCTCAAGATCAACAATATAAAAATGCCATCGTTTTGGAGTGCTTTTCACCATGATTGCTTCAGGATGGCCGCTTCAATCGTGAGTGTCGTTGAAATTCACTGTTTACTTGTGCACTATGGGCAGAGACCAACCCGGCAATTCTCATCCAACGACTGATCCGATCACGACGCTGAGTTTCATCCTCAAGGAGCCGGAGCCCCGCCCTGACTACGTCTACCTTCGTGCGAACACCGAGCTTTTCTTTCAAATTTTCAATCCTCACTTCATCTTCCGGTTGAATCATAAGAAGTTTACCCACATAGACCTCCAACAGATATATTTATGAGTATATCTATTTATATATCTATTGTCAATCCTTAAAAACTGATGGAGAGCAATTCCAAAACCAGGGGGGTCAAAATCAGCCAACCGTCGCCTAACTATGCCATTTTATGTCCTTATTGAAGGACACAACGATACCGCCACGGTCACGCCGATAAGAAAAATCTTGAACATACTCCCAGAACATCCGATGATATGGGAGTATGTTCCAACGACTTCTAAACCCTCTTCCGAAACGCAGCTTCTTTCTTTTCGGAGCCCGTGGAACGGGCAAGACCACCTGGCTGATGGGGCACTTTAAGAAGCAAAACCATTTATATTTGGATCTTCTTGAGGATGAAACCGAGAGTCGCTATTCGAAACGGCCAGGAATCCTAGATCATGAGCTTCAGCATTTGGACTTAGAGAATCGGCTGCCCCGAACCGTGATTATCGACGAAGTTCAAAAAATACCGAAATTATTGGATATCGCTCAAAAATGGATTCAGAAGAAAAAACTTATTTTTATTTTCTCCGGCTCATCCGCACGCAAGCTCAAGCGCGGCGCGGCGAATCTCCTGGCGGGCCGCGCAAACTCTTATACGCTTTTCCCTTTATCGTTTCTGGAACTAGAAAAACAATTCCAGCTTGAACAGGCATTGCAGTGGGGAACATTGCCAGAATGCGCAACCCTCAATAGCGAAAGAGGCAAGAAATCGTTTCTGCGTGCCTATTGTCAGACTTATCTCAAAGAGGAGATTCTGGTTGAACAATTAATCCGCAAGCTCCCGCCCTTCAGAAATTTTTTGGAAATTCTCGCGCAAAACAACGGAAAACTGCTGAGTCTTGAGAAGTTCTCCAGGGAAGTCGGGGTGGATCACAAGACCATTGCCTCCTATATCGATATCCTTGAAGACACCTATCTTGGCCTGCTGCTTCGCCCCTTCCACCCAAGCCTCAGAAAGAGCCAGCTCCAACAACCTAAATTTTATTTTTTTGATCTTGGCGTCAAAAGACAATTGGATGGAACCCTGGGAACCCCCTTGATTCCGTCAACCTCCGCTTTTGGCGACGCATTTGAGAGCTGGCTCATTCATGAGGTTCATAGAATCAATCAATATTTTGAGCTTGATTACAGGTTGAGCTTCTATCGTTCAAAGCATGGCGCTGAAGTGGATCTAATCCTTTCGAAGGGGTCGAAGCGCATTTTCGTGGAAATCAAATCTACTGAAGTAAAAGATACAGCCGAAATCTCCGCATTAGCCAGGTTAACCACGGAATGGGACGGGCCGCATGATATCTATTATGTATCCCGTGATCTCAAGGCCGAGCGAATGGATTCCGTAACTTGTTTGCACTATTCCGATTTTCTTAAAAAGCTCTCAAGGGGGCAAGAACCAGTACGGATAGCCGGGAGAGCCAAATGGCGGGAGTGATGGGGCTCGAACCCACGATCTTCGCCGTGACAGGGCGACGCATTAACCAGCTCTGCTACACCCCCGCATTTCAGGCGACTTTGATCTCCAAGGACTATTCTAGTCACCGAATAAAGTCAACGACACAAGTCACCTGGGCTATCCGATCACGGGCCACTTTCGCTTGGAATATTCCTCGTCATGGACTGTCTGCATCTGGTCTAAAATAAAATCATAAATCTTCTGAAGATTCGCCTCTTCATTCAAAGAAGGATCCACCATCGTCGAAATATCAATCGCAGGTAAGATTCGGAACGTCATTTTTGCGGGCATCGGAACAAAGATTGCCATAAAAGCCGCGGGAGCCAAAAGGAGGGGGAAAAAGGTAAACACTCCGGTCGCTACACACCAAAGAAAGAAAATCGACCGAAAGGTGATGGGCAAGCCATGGAGCCTGAATTTTTCTTTTAAGCCAAGCTTTTCGGCAAGCTCTTCGCCCCGATTCAAAATCACATAACTTTCGTGAGCACCTACGCTCACAATCGGGATAATAGGAACCTTGGCCCGAAGCGCCAAACGAATGAATCCCTTACGCTGGTAAAAGTCGACCTTCTTGCGATCTTTAAAGGGGCGAAAGGATTCTTTTTCACCCCCTGGGTAGACCAGGAGAGAATAATCCCGGGCTAATGCCTCGTAACCCAGTTCGGGATCCGCAGGGATAGCCCCAATTCGTGGGATCAGCCATCTAAAG
>JAHFAC010000039.1:8669-10401 GCA_023250755.1 Bacteriovoracaceae bacterium
CTAAAGAAAGGGTTGCTCAAAGCGACGTTATGAGCCAAACCCAAAGCCCGACGAGAGACACCATAACGCTTCCACCACGCATAAAACAGCATCAAAACTTCGAAAGTGAGAAGCCCATTGTGGTTTCCGACAAAAAGGGCTTTGCTCTCGGGAATATGCTCCCATCCCGTGACCTCACAGCGAAAGTAATGCTTAAAAAGCCCTTCGAGAAAGGGTTCGATTTTTTCAGCAAAATCGACATCCACCCGGCCCAAATCTCGAAATAAACGACGTTTTTGAGCGGGTGTGACCATGGTACTCCTCTATCTTAAAATAACGCAACATGTCTAGTCGATCTCATCTCCCCCACCACCCCGAGCCCACTGACCCGTAATGCGACACGTAAGATAAGCCTTGATGAATCCGTCCAGATCCCCATCCAAAGTCTTTTCGGCAGTTCCGACAGAAAATCCAGTGCGATGATCCTTAACCATCTTATAAGGATGCAAAACATAGGACCGAATCTGGCTCCCCCAGGCAATATCCTTTTTAGAGTCTTCGATGACCGCCTGTTTTTTGCGCTCTTCCTCGAGATAGCGCTCATACATTCGGGAGCGGAGCACCTTCATGGCCAAATCCCGATTCTTGATCTGAGAGCGCTCCTGCTGACAGGCCACCACAATTCCTGTCGGTAAGTGCGTGATCCTGACAGCAGAGTCTGTAGTATTAACTCCCTGCCCCCCCTTGCCTCCGGCACGATAGACGTCGATCCGCAAATCCGCGGGATTAATCACAACCTCAAAGTCATCTTCAACCTCGGGTGTGACAAAGATGCTTGAAAATGAAGTATGCCGCCTGGCATTCGAATCAAAAGGCGAGATCCGCACCAACCGATGCACCCCCGCTTCAGATTTAAGGAGTCCATAGGCAAAAGAGCCCGTGACCATCAAAGTCGCGTTTTTAATCCCTGCCTCTTCGCCAGTAAGGGCATCCATCAGCTCGATCTTGAAACCCTTAGTCTGTCCCCAACGTTGATACATCCTGAGCAGCATTTGAGCCCAATCTTGAGACTCCGTTCCCCCAGCACCCGCATTGATGGTCACAATCGCATTTTTGGAATCTTGTTCCTCTGAAAGCATTTTTTGGAATTCAGCTTGCTCAAATTTGCCCACAAGCTCGCTCACCAGAGCCGAGACTTCTTGAAATGTCGCCTCATCACCCGCCTCTTCAGCCAACTGAAAAAGCGTCTCCGCATCGTGAAAGGCGCGATCCAATTCTTGGTACTGCCCAACCTCTGCCTCAAGGCGTGATTTCTCACGCGTCTGTGCTTGGGCTTTTCGGTTATCGGTCCAAAAGCCTTCCTGAAGGGATAATTCTGTGAGTTCTTGAATTCGACGAGTTTTAGCAGCTAAGTCAAAGAGAACCTCGGAGGAAGTTGAGCTTAGCCTTCATCGTGGCGAGTGAATTTCGAATTTCATGAGGTGCAAGAGTGGTATTCATGAAGAGGATTTACCCGAATTGGTTCGAACGATCAAGCCCCCTTGACCCAAAAGACGACGCTCAAACCTCCCCATCTCCGCCGCCGCGCGCGTACTTTTTTCATGATCCAAGCCCAGGAGGTGGAGCAATCCATGCACCAAAAGCACACGGAGCTCATCCCGAGCGGTGTGCCCAAACTCCCGTGCCTGACGATTGAGCACCGGTAGGCACACCACCAATTCACCCAAAAATCCTGCGTCAAAAAACACTTCAG
>JAHFAC010000040.1 GCA_023250755.1 Bacteriovoracaceae bacterium
TCGCATCTCAGGGGTCACCTCATCAAAAATCGTGGGTTCAAGAAAAAAACCCTTCTCAAATTGCTTGCCCTCAGGACGCTTGCCACCACACAAAAGCTTCGCGCCTTCTTTCAATCCCACTTGAATGTAGTTTTCTACCTTTTCACGGTGTTGGGCAGAAATCAGGGGTCCCATCTTCACACCTGGCTCAAGTCCATGGCCCAGTTTGATTCTCGGCACTTTTTTCAGCAATGCCTCAACTAAGGGGCGATGAATCGACTTTTCCACAAGAAGTCGCGACCCCGCCGAGCAAACCTCACCTTGATTGGCAAAAGCTGCGAAAAGCGCACCATCGACAGCCGCCTCAAAATCAGCATCGGAAAAAACAAGATTGGGATTTTTTCCGCCCAGCTCGAGAGAAACTTTCTTCAAGTGCGTGGCCGCGCCCACCATTACTTTGGAGCCGGTCACTGTTCCACCCGTAAATGCCACCTTATCCACCTTGGGATTTGAAGCGATTTCCTCTCCAACACCGGCGCCAGGCCCGGTCACGATGTTGACGACTCCTGCTGGAATTTCGAGCTGAAACAAAATCCGAGCCAGCTCAAGCGCAGTCAGAGGGGTCAGCTCAGAGGGCTTCAAAACACAGGTATTTCCCGCTGCCAACGCCGGAGCCAACTTCCAAGCTGCCATGAGCAAGGGATAGTTCCATGGAATGATTTGACCACAAACTCCAATCGGCTCACGAACGACAAAACTCAGAGAGTTGGCCGGAACCTGCATAGTCTCGCCATGAATTTTAGTTGCAAGCCCTCCATAAAATTCAAAACAATGAGCCGCATCAGCGACATCGTATTCAGCTTCGGTTAATGGCTTGCCACAATTGCGCACCTCAAGCTCAGCCAGGAATTTAGCCTCGCTGCGAATCGCCTCTGCGATTTTAAACAAAAGCTTGCCCCGA
This sequence comes from Bacteriovoracaceae bacterium, assembly GCA_023250755.1. Lineage (GTDB taxonomy): Bacteria > Bdellovibrionota > UBA1018 > UBA1018 > UBA1018 > JAHFAC01. The sequence continues at coordinate 941 of JAHFAC010000040.1, forward strand.
TCGAGCGCAGTCGTTTTGCGCCAGGGTCCGTGATCAAATGCCTTTCTTGCCGCTTCGATCGCAGCACTCACGTCTTCTCGCGTGCTTTCGGGGACCATGGCCACCTGTTCGCCCGTTGCAGGATCACGAATTTCTCGAACTGCTCCTAATTTCGCTTTAATCCAACAGCCATCCACTAACATTTCATAGTGATTCATTGAACTTTCCCCATGAATTTCTTTAGCTCGCCAGTGCCCATTGGCATATCCATTGGCAAAGATCCTGTCCAGTTGCGTGTTGCCAATTAAGTATTGACGCATAGCAATATAAGTGAGAAATGTCCCTCTTATCCTGACTGATATACTGACTGACGGGGATGCGTTTAAGCCAAGCCGTTCTGACAGATAATCTGATTAGGCCAAATTGATAAAAGGAGTATTGGATATGTCAAAAAAAACTTGGATTTCGATTTTGGTAATGATTGTCCCTCTTCTCGCTTTTGCCACTCATGAAAATTCGTGGTTTAGTCCCCTCAAAAATGAGGATTCGCTGGGTCAAGTAGTCGAAAACATCAAGACACTTTGGGCGGATGGAAACATCAGCACCGGAACTACATCGATTTACGCAAGAGCCCTCAAAATCGATCCTCCTCAACGTGCTTCAGAGTGGATAAAACTCAGCCAAGATCTCTTCGCCGCGGATTTTAAATATTTCACTGATGATGATCTACCCAAAGTTCGCCTGAATACTACTGCAAAGCGATTTAATGAGTCAGACGTTGAAGATTTGACCAAGGCGGTTGCGCTCGGAAACGCCTATGATACCAGCAATCCAGAGAATTTTTTAGAGATTCGCAAACAAGCCTGGGTAGCGCTTAGAAAGCTCGAAGTCGGAAAAGAAACCCAAACCCTGATTACAAAAGCCCGAATTCACAGTGATGCCACCGACTCCATGAAAGATGTCTATTCATTTGCATTTATCAATAAGAAAACAAAAAAAGCGGTTCTGGTTTTTATTATCGAAGGAACCATGTAATTAAGGTAATCTGTTAAAGAAATAATCGAAATCTCAAGTATGCATTAGTCACAGGGGAAAAAATGGGCAAACTAGACTATTTCTATAATATGAACCTTGGAGTTCTTTTTGCGTGCGCCTTTCTTTTTTTATTTTCCATCTCTCTCTGTGGTCTTTTTCTTGGACGAAAAATTGCAAAAAAACACCCTGATCGATCCAAGGAGGTCTCTGATTTTATTCCTTCAACCATCCTAGGATTACTGTCCCTCATTATGGGTTTTACTTTTTCGATGGCAATTGCTCGTTTCGAACATCGCAAAGAGTTGGTTCTAAAAGAAGCCAACGCAATTGGGACTGTTTATCTTAGGTCCGCGCTGTTGAACTCCAGTAACACCCAAGAAGTTCGAAGTCTTTTGAGGCAATATGTAGATGCCCGATTGGAATTTTTTGATGCTGGTTCTGATTTTTCACATATCGATGAGACAGAAGACAAGGCTCATCGACTCCAAAACAAACTATGGGAACATGTGGTGCAGGTAACTCACACCGACAGAAGCGCTGTGCAAGGACTCTTTGTTTCATCAGTCAATGAATTGATTGACCTGCAAGCAGAGCGACTCGTTGCTTTGCAAAATACAGTTCCAGAAGTCGTCTATTGGGTCATCCTCGTGCTCGCCAGTATCGGCTTGTCATCCCGCTATTTTACAAGAGGAATGCGAGGAAAAGGGGGCCGAGCAGGAGTTGTCTTACTTGCTATTTTATTCAGCCTCGTTTTCGCACTCATTCACGATTTGGATCGGCCGAGATCAGGCATTACCATGGTTAGTCAGGCAGCGATGATGGGCTTACGCAGGTCCTTGGGCGAGCAGTAAATCAAGACATATTTTCTGGCAAAATCTCACTTTACTAATGGATGAGTCTATGAAGATTGGGCTGACTGATGGCCACAGAAAACAATTCCTATTGTGTAATCAAATTTTTTATTCAATAATTTCTACATGAAAATCTTTTTTGTTTTAGTACTTCTTGTACTCCCTAGTACCTCCTATGCCGGGCGCTGGATACCAAAAGGTCTCTACATTACCCATGACATCTTGCAAGGTGAAGGGCACAGCATCGAGGATGCCGTTAATGACGCAAAGGCGACGAATTATAATTTGCCAGAATACATTGATTTTATAGAGGACTTTAAATCCCCAGGTCACTTTCTAGAATGTACGGTAGAGCAAAAAATAATTAATAACGATATTTTCTGCGATCCTCAGATCAAAGGGAATCTCTATCGAGTGAGCATACCAGTGAAGCAGATTGATCTTAGAGACCATCTTTAACACCTAAACTGCTCGACCGAATTTTCAGTGACAAATGTCTTTTTTTATCTAAGAAGGCTGTAATTTAAACACTTCCTTTGCCTTCTTCAAAATCGGCTTAAACGGCACTCATTGGAGTTAGTCACAACGGTCAGCTATTTTAAAAAAAGCTCCGGTTTCACCATTTTCTTTAATGATGGCACAGCTTACAGCTTCGACCAGATCGGCGGCAGTTTTTTTGTAGAGAACGTCACAAGCATCGTTGGGATCAACAACCACTACCGTTGTTCTTCCGCCTTCTATGCAGGTTTCCCAGTAACCAGTACAGAGATAACTTTTCTCAATAGCAAAGGCATCCATGCTAATTGAAAGAAAAATAAAACCGATAAAAATTTTCATGGCTCTCCAATCTCCCAATTCTTGACAGACTTCAGTACCCTAGCGCTTGTTCTCTTCAAAGTATAGCGAAGAGAAGTCGCCGCATTCAGAACTGAGTGCATGGCTTGGACTTCTTGAGCTATCCCATTTAAACCACTTATATTTTCAATTTTCTTAAATTTGCTCTCGGTCTGTAAAATCTGTGTTCTCAGCAAGGCTTTGATGTTCTCGTTGTTCTCAACGACATCTACTTAGATGTATTAATTAGAACGATCATCTAAAAAGTCCATGATTCTGTTTACACAAATACGGGCACTGGAATGACTACACTCATTGCAATACTCGAAGTCTTTTTCATATTCCAATAGGAGTGAGGCTGATTTCCAGGAAACGCGAACACATCCCCTTGCTCTACAATATAGGTTTCTCCCGCCACATGTATTTTAATCTCGCCCTGTAAAACGACTAGATATTCTTTAGTCCCGTCAAAATGAGGATGGCCACCCATGGTGGCCTCAGGCGCAAGCTCCATACGATCAATTTCGATACCCTTGATTTTATCCGGTAAGAGCTTGTAAAGCTGCACTTGACCCTGATTACGACTTAAAACAGGAATATCTTTTTCTTTAACTAAATGGCAGTCGGTGCGTGGGCGGGACAACAATTCTTCAATTCCAACTCCTAAAGCTGAAGATATTTTTATTAGATTAGCCAGTGACGGATTACCCATTCCGGATTCAATATTCGTTAGCGTCGAACGCAGGATACTCGCGAGACGCGCTAGTTGCAATTGGCTCAAATTCTTACTTGCTCGCAATTTTTCGATATTTTGCGCGAGGTGGGCTGATGTTTTTGTCAAAGTGTCCATACCGGGGATTCTGCCAATCGGTGGACATTACGTCAATATATTATCATAATTGTCAATATATTAATAAATACGCCGTATACGTTACATGAGGTCATGACCTCAGAACCGGAGAATGACTATGAAAATAAATGAATGGAAAAATAAAAAAGTATTTATAACGGGTGGAACGTCCGGCCTTGGACGCGCTTTGGCTCTGCAGCTTGAAAATGTCTTAACGCAGGAGTATCCTCAAATTATTGGGATTCAGGGGGACATTTCTCAGAAAGAAAATATTTATCCGATTGCGGGTCAAGTTCAATCCAGGCTTGGGGATGTTGATATTCTCTTTAATGTCGCAAGTTATCTTGGATCCTCACCGCTTCGTTTACTCATTGATACAGAATGTAAGAATTTTGAAAAGGTTCTACAAACCAATTTGTTGGGACCATTTCGTCTGACGAAGGCACTACTACCCTCCATGCTTCTCAAGGGTCACGGCCTAGTGATTAACATCTCTAGTGATGCGGCGATAAATCCTTATCCAAAATGGGGTGCCTATGGAGTCTCAAAAGCGGCTATTGATCACTTATCTCAAATTTTCAATGAAGAACTAAGAGAGCAAGGCGCTCGATTTTTATCTATTGATCCTGGCGATATGAATACGCCCATGCATTTCGCGGCGATTCCTAATGCTGACCCCACAAAGCTTCGTGATCCACGAGATTCTGCAAATGGCATTCTGGGGATCATTTCTAAAGAGGATTTCTCCTCGGTTAGAAGGTCGTTATGACACCCGCACGCACATCAAAAAGAAACGGAGAAAATACAAAGTTGTTGGTGCTCTCTCCCAATAAAAAGGTAGAGCACTCCACAGTTCGATATCTTATCAACCATTTGCAAGAAGATGATCTTTTTATTGTTAATCGTTCTGCAACACTTCCCTCAAGTTTTTGCGGACACCTTCAGCGAACTGGAGAATCCATTGAAATTCGATTGGCTGCCTTTCAAGGACCAAGCTCTGATGATTTACAAAATTGGCTAGCCTTTTCGTTTGGCGCAGGAGATTGGAGGATGCCAACTGAGCAACGCGGCCCTCCACCTCATTTACAAGCCGGGGATCGAGTGGTTATCGGACAAGAACTCTACGCTGATATCGTCAGCTGTCGCTTCTCACGATTATTGGAAGTGCGATTTGTAAGCCCCCATCTTGAACAAAACTTGTATCAACATGGAAAACCAATTCAATACTCCTATTTGACCGAGGAGCTTGCTGTTTGGGATCAGCAGACCATTTTCTCTGGCCCTCCTATTTCCGTGGAACCACCGAGCGCATCGTTTCCGTTGACGTGGGAATTGATATTAGCTCTTAAGAAAAAAAACATTCAGATTGCAGGGATCTTGCACGGTGCTGGAATTTCAAGCACAGGTTCTGTTGAGCTTGATCAAATGTTACCGCTGACTGAGTGGTATGATATACCACTTGATACTGTTAATAAGTTTTTATTAGCAAAACAAAACCAACGGCAAATTGTTGCCGTTGGTACAACTGTACTGCGTGCTCTTGAGTCGGCCTGGGATGGTAAAGAACTGCACGTCGGTTCTGGACTAAGTGGATTAAAAATTACGTCCGATCATAAGATACAAACCGCGACAGCACTAGTGACTGGTATACACGAGGCCAGCACAAGTCATATGAGTATTCTGAATTCATTTTGCCAGACAGATCAAATAATAGCCGGATATGCGGAAGCCGGACAAAAGGATTATCGAAGTCACGAATTTGGTGACATTGCATTTTTGCATTGCAGAGCGGAAACCAAATAGTGAATGGCGGGCACGAGTAGATGACTTTATAACTGAGTGCCTCGCGTTTGCGGCCTAAAGCGATATAGAGACATTTCAGCGTAGGGAAGACGAAACACTATCGAACTGCGGCACAGTCATCGAAATAGGAGTAACAGCCTTTTTTAGTTTTGAACTCGTTCCACACCCAAGCTCGATACGTGCCAAACACGGCATCATTTTGATTGCTCGGGTCGTCGCCGTTGAAGCACACGATTTTTTCCCCACGCGTTAGGCGACGCCAGCTTCGTTCAAACTCCCGACAGAAAGAATCGGGATGCCTTCTGCGATCACCATAGACGTGCCGTCCCTCTGGCAAGTCTATGGTGATCTCCATATCGCACATCAGAGTTTCGACCCCTGTTGGTCCCATTGGATCTTCGTCCATGAACGCATTGTAGTCGCGTTTCACCGCCGTTGTCGGCACGCATTGCCAATAACGGCCGAGCTGATTTTTCATGTGATCGTAGGCTTCCGAGGTTCTCTCCTTCGAGTCTTGAGCCAGGTCGTCAGCGGTCACTATCCCATAGCCGCGAGAAATCAGCCCAATAGGTCGCTTTCCGGTCAAAGACTCGGGACTTGCCGCGCATACCGCGAAAACCGCAATCAAGCACGATACCCAAAAGGCATGGATTACTTTTTGCATTTTTGCAACCTTTCAAAAAAATCGCGGAACACGCCCATCACATTTGGATTGACCTTTTTGCCGGCCAATCTGGCTTTCAATGTACCTTTGTATTCCTCTACAGTCTCATTCCAGCTAGCCTGGTGTCCCAGCCGGTGAGAGGCCAATATCCGCTTTTGAAAAAGCCACCGAACACCCGCGCAAACGGAAAGATTGGGATCATACCGATCATTTCCAGAAACCGTGACATAGTGCTCTTTGATCTCCCCCTTCTCGTCACCCAAAGCTTTTACGGCTTGTGAATCCAACTGGATCAATCCGCGAGCGGCGTTTCGAGCTTTTCTTGATTTTCCGGAATTGGGGTTAAAAGCGGACTCCGAGGCGATCAACGCTTTTACAAGATTAGGGTCCAGTGGATCCTCCGGATCGAGCACCTCATTCCAGTACCTGACCCATCCGCGAATTAAATCGTCGAATTGATCGCCGTTCTTGAACCCTAATGGAATTGGGCATGGCGGTCCCTTCAGTCGGGAGAAATGCGCTTTCGTGATCGCTTGAATTTCCAATGCACTCAGTTCGTCTTTTCCGGATGGATTCTTAGCACAGTGGAAATGCCGGGGTACCACGATCCCGTCCGGATGCTCTTTGCTTGGTGGTACGTGCAACGGATGAGTCCTAACCGCATGTTCTCCGACTGGGCAAAACCGCCAAGGATGGACCTTGGTTTCTTCTTTTTCAGTATTTTTTGTTTTCTTCGCCAAACTCGATCTTTTCCATGTATCCAGAAAATCCTGAAACTTTTGGCTCATCCTTTCTCTCATTGACCATGCCTCAATTTCACCGACGTTTACAGGTTGCGCGCCTGCAACTGCAACCGCTTGATTGAGCCCCTGCCTGTCGTTCCAATGAAAGAATGCGGCCAGCCGATCTTTTACGCAATCAGTCGGAGTCAACAGCTTCAGTGTTCCTTGCGACAGCTTTAATTCCCTAAACTCGCGGAGGGCTTCGCATACTATTGCGCCTAATTCGGACAATGATGTGTTCTTATTGATCCGGCCTTTCACAAAGGCTTTCCTCGACGGCGTGGACGCATTCGTTTCGTAAAATATTTTTTTAGGATTTCATCAGGCAGGTTTTTCAGCGCCTTTTTCAATAAGGCTTCCAGTTCATCGCGGAACAAGTACCTCGGATTGAATTCGTAAACACGCGTTCTCCCTACGAGTCGGTAGACAGCACAGCTTCCCGCTCCAGCCGTTCTAGTTGCCGTTGGACTTGACTGATAGCCATCCCAAAGGCGGTTGCGATACCTCTCGGATATCCAGAGCCATAATTCTCGATCGAGAGAAGAACTTTTGCCGCAGTTTTATTTCCAAATAACCCAGATAGCAGCATAACCTAGATATAGGATAATATAACCCTATATTAGGGTCAATCCTTAAGACGGAAAGACGGCTAGATCGACAGAGAACCCGGAGAACCTAAACCAAAAGGTGGGGACCACCTAATGGCGGAGAGAAAGGGATTCGAACCCTTGATACGTGTTACCGTATACACGCTTTCCAAGCGTGCTCCTTCAACCACTCGGACATCTCTCCGTATCTTAAGAAGTGATTGAGTATTTCGTGCTTAGCATATCCGACAGTCCGCGTCTATCCTGGAGCCTGTAATCTTTACACGTACTTTCTCTTGAGCCGATACCCACTTACGATTTCATCGTCACTGATGGGGCGATCCAGGCAATAGCCATTTTCTCTTTGCTTCACGAGGTACTCTCGATATCCAGGCAATCGATTGCAAAGCTGACCAACGAACGCATGCAGCTCAGAGTATGCTTTTCGCTCGGCCAGAAAACATCGGACATGATCGAAACGTTCAGCCAAGTCGCGAAGACGCCTAATTTCATCTAATTCTGCAACCCTAAGGTCTTTCTCTCGAAGCTCCAGGCATTTCTTTTTTTGGCGAATACCAACATCTCTAATAATGCTCTCAGCCTTTTTATAAAAATCACTCCAAAGCCGCTGTTGAGTCGAAAATGAACTGACATAATCCTCATCCACGCTGTGGACCATTTCATGAAAGAACAAAGGCGCCAAAAGGCCTAATTCGACATTCTCCTGTACAAAGAGCGTACGTCTTGCCTCATCGCAAATAAGCGCCGCGGCTGGGGTCCCTGCCAAACTCGACTCCGAAACGCCTTGAATATCGTCAATCTTCGACACCACTCTCACCTGAATGTGTCCACCGAAATAACGTGGTAAAAATTCCCTGAGCTTACTTCTGCCTGCAGATGAAACGCGGATAAAAGAAAAGACCTCTTCAATCCTCGATGGAATACTCGAGAAATTTAAAGACATTATTTTTTCTGAGGTAGTCACTCGATTCAGCATAATCACCCCCTAAAACTAATCGGTCAGAATGATTCAGAACTGAATATAACGCTATGAGTTAAGATATGAAGATGGCGATGATTCCCCGCTTTTAAATATTTTCTAGATACTTGACAGCAATCCGCTGTAATGCGAAACGAGCAACAGCGCAGGTGCAGCAAAGGAGCGTCAAATGAAAAAGCGTTTTCAGAGAAAACATGGGTTCTTGTTTTTTAGTCTCGCGCCAGTGCTCATGGCAATCTCATCTTGTGACAATTTTCCGTCCATGGGACAAGACGCGGTTAGAAAAGCCTACTCAGCCATCAGAAAAGATGATCTGCAGGTGCTCAGAAGTGCCCTGAGCGGAGAGGCTTTGAAACAATTCGGCAACTCTTCGGGGATGCGCACGCTCCAAGAACGTCTTTTGGGACGCGAGATTGAGGCCACGCCATCTCAACCGGATCAAGCGCCCGTATACAATGCATCCAACCATCCCATTGGATGTTTTTATTCGTTCACGATCTCTGATCAAAAATCTCCTTCAATACCACTCCTCGATGTACAGGCATTTTGTGAACTCCTTTACGCAAAGCCGCAACCCAAACGTGATATTATGGATCCAGGACGCGACTGTCTAAAAGAATCTATTCTGACTTTTGAAGTGGTAAGAGAACTCTGTACCCTTCGCTCAATTCATATTGAATAAACTCACCCGATCCGCTGAAAATGCCTACGCGCCAAGCCAGGCACGTGGGCCTCTCAGATGAGCTTTCAGATCTGATTTTCAACCTGGCCTACGAATTGCTATTCTCCCCACTTTCTGCGCTCTTGGAAAGGGGGGGGAAATGACACGTCTTTCTCATAAGGCATTTTGGATTGGGCTTCTGCTCTGCCTCACTTCTCCCGCTTTGGCCAGTTCCTCACCCTGCGTAAGGATTTACTATGACCAGGTAAAAGAAACAAACTATCCACTGGGAAGATTGTATGCCATTTTTTTGCAAAATCTTCTTGGGCACTTTCCAAGATTTCAGCAAATCGTCGCACCGATTGAAAATTACAAAAAAGGTCAAATCGACCAGTGCA
>JAHFAC010000391.1 GCA_023250755.1 Bacteriovoracaceae bacterium
TCACTGTATCTTTGGCGAATCCATTCATACACTTTCGGAGACTTACTTCTCAGTTGCTCCGGGTCGAAAAGATAATATTCAATTTAAAAAAGTAGTGGATCTCAATAGGGTTCATCGTAGAAACCTCAAGACGTCAGCACAACACGGTTTCTGCCACCGGCCTTTGCAGCATAGAGAGCCTGATCTGCGGTTTTCAGAAAAGACTGAAAAGAGTCCGTCTCGGGTTTTAGCTCGGCGGCTCCCACGCTGGTGGTGATGGTCAATTGTTTTCCTTCATAGATAAAAGCGTGATTTTGCACGGCTGCGCGAATTTTTTCGCCGACATCGACGGCAGCGGTACCCTCAGTGTTTCCTAGTAAAATGACGAATTCTTCGCCACCGTAGCGTGCAAAGACATCTTTGGGGCGAAGGTGTTGGTTGCGGATCATCCGGGTGAATTCTTTAAGGACGTAATCACCACAATCGTGTCCGTAAGTGTCATTCACTTTTTTGAAGTGATCGAGGTCAAAGAATAAAACTGAAAAAGGAGTGTGGAGAGCTTTTGCTCTTTTAAATTCAGCCTCGAGCGCTTCGAGCAAGTATCCCTTGTTGTAAATGTGGGTGAGAGGGTCGGTATGCGCTGCGGATCCCAGATTTCCGTAAAAAAGAATTTCAAGTTCACCCGCAGGGAGAAATTTGAGAATGGAGTTGCCCAGTTTGATCATATCTTCTTTGGCCAAAGTTACGGGAGAAGATGGGGTGATTTTCTTGTCGTTGACAAAGGTCCCATTGGAGGAGCCCAGATCGGTGAGTAAGACCTTTTCATTTTTTTTGGTGATTTGGGCATGCTTGCGAGAGATGCTTTGGTCAGCCACTGTGATTTCGACGGATGGATCACGACCGATGGTCATTTCGCCTTGAGTTAAAAAAAAACGATGACCTTGGGGCGTTCCTCGAATAATGATGAGACAGGCTTCTTGCTCCTTCGCTTTTTTGAGTTCGCGAGCTAGGGTCTCTTGATCGCCCTGCAGGACTGCAGTCTTGTCACTTGAGTCACTTCCAGAGGAATCATCGAAGCCAGGTGCGGGGCAACACATATGATTTTCAGAGTTTAGAATGGCCGGTCGCGGGCGTCAATGGCGATCACGTTATTCAGGGATTGTCGGATGTAAACTTTTCCCTCTTCTACGCCAGGTTGATCAAAGGGGTTCACGCCCCAGAGTGTTCCAGTAAATGCGGTCATGATGGAGTGAGCGAAATAGAGCGCTCCGAGCGCTTTTTCGTCCAGGCGATCGAGTTGAAAGGTGAGATGCGGTCGTTCGCGTTTGGTCAGGACCAGAGAGATGGCGCGATACTCGATTTCGAGCAGCTCGTGAAGGGTGTGCCCTTCCATTAAAGAAAAAGACTGAAGGTCGGCAGTAAGACCGGGAGTTCTCCAATTGCGGGGAATGGAGACGGGCTCGTCCACTTGGTTGACTGTGATAAAAAAGGTGACTTTATCGTCGGGACCGTCGCGGAGGAGTTGAAGAATGCTATGCTGATCTGTGGCGCCAAGAGCGGCCAAGGGGGTGAATCCTTTCCCCTCTTTGCCTAGGCTTTCGGCCCAAAGCTGCACAAACCAGCTCCCAATTTGGCGCAGTCGAGTTGAATAGGGCATGCAAACATGGATGGAGCGCTTCGGAAACTGTCGGATCACTTCTGCGCCGATGATGAAAAGCGGATTTTTATGCGGAGGCGTTTTTTCACAGTAGTCTCGGACTTGCTCGGCGCCAGCCAGGAAGTTCTCTGTCGAAAGTCCGGCCAGTGCTGCCGGGAAAAGCCCAACCGGACTAAAAATGCTGAATCGTCCCCCTATCGAGGGGTGGATAGATAGGGTAGAAATTTTATTATGTCGAGCAAAGGTTCTCAGGTCACCCTTTTCTGGATCGGTGATGGCGACCAGATTGGATTGCCATCGATTTTTTCCGAGCCATTCGAGTGCGAGCAGAAGTTGAGAAACCGTTTCGAAGGTGGTTCCTGATTTGGTGACGGTACAGACGAGCGTTTTTTCTGGATTGAGGTGCTTGATGGTGAAATTCCAATCCATTGGATCTGGATTTTCAAGAAAATGAAAACGAATCGGAGTGGAGCACTTTTCCTGAAGAGAAGAAAGGAGGCTGATCGGGCCGAGTGAGCTGCCTCCGATGCCCAAAAAAAGGCAGTCCGTAAATTTCTCGGTAGTCAAGAGCTGTCGGGCCAGAGTGTCAGACTCCTTCAATTGTGAAATTTCTGAACGAAGAGGCGCGTTGTAAAAACCCACCTCGTTTGAGGCGAAGCGCATTTTGAGATTTTTCCAGGTGCTTCCAAAGAGTTCGCTTTCGCTCTCCAATCCAGCAGCGAGTGCCCGATTGAGATTTGACCAATCCAACATCAGGGGAGAAAGTCCAAGACGTGCAGCGGTGACGGGCATGGGTTTATTTCCTTTGCGTGAGGGTTCGGCCGATGATTTTTCGTTGGATTTGATTGGTTCCTTCTACAATTTGAAGGACCTTGGCTTCGCGCATGAATCGTTCAAGCGGAAAATCCTGGGTGTAACCTGCTCCGCCTAAGACCTGCACCGCGTCTGTGGTAATCTTCATGGCCGTGTCGGTTGCCAAGAGCTTTGCCATTGCTGCTTCAGTCGAGTGAGGCA
>JAHFAC010000392.1 GCA_023250755.1 Bacteriovoracaceae bacterium
TGAGGATATAGCTGCGGGCGGTTTTTTTATGACTAGTGTTGAACATGAAAAGCTTTTGGCGCGGGAGAAACCCGGCTACGATGGAGCGGAGCCCAGCGGAAACTCCATCGCTCTGATGAATCTACTCAGGCTACACGCGTTTACAACAGACGATCATTACCGTATACGAGCAGAGCGTGTGCTCAAATTTTTTAGTGAAACGCTGACTCAGTCTCCTGCTGCCGTTTCTGAGATGTTATTGGCCTTGGATTTTCACTTTGCTAAGACAAAAGAGATCGTGATTGTCACGCCCAAGGGAAGAAGTGAGGCCGAACCATTTTTGGCCGTATTGCGTGAAAACTTTTTGCCTCATCGAGTGCTAGTGGTCACCGAACCAGGGCAAGAGTTAGAAATACTAAATAAAGGGATTCCTCTCCTTCAAGGTAAGGTTGCAATACATGAGAAAGCGACCGCTTATATTTGCGAAAAGGGTATTTGCCAGTTACCTACAAACGATCCAAAAATATTTCGCAAGCAAATTAAAGCAAATTAAAACAGGTTGCCTAACATAGATCTATTTGGTATAATAGATCTAATTAGGACTATTAATATCTATTTTAGCTAATTAATGTCCTATTAAAGACTTTTATGAATATTATCTTTACACCTCATGAATTGGAGCTCAAGCTTGGAGAAAGTGTCAAAGAACTCAGACTCCAAAAGAATCTGGATCGACAATCGGTTTGCGAGCGCGCTGACATTAGCTTGAATGCTCTTCGCCATCTAGAGACGGGGCAAGGCGCTACCCTCAAGACTCTGATTCGTGTAGTTCGTGCATTGGGTAAACAAGATTGGCTCATGGGGATAGCTCCAACGGTGAGCATCAATCCTCTGCACATGGTTCGGGATCATCTGCCCCGGAAACGTGCAAGTAGGCGGGTACGAGAAAATGGCAAAAAAGAAAAAAACTGAATTCTACAAACGGGTTGATCGAATCGAAGTTTTTATCTGGGGAAACTTTGTCGGTGCGGTTGCGCTTGATCCAAAGCTTGGTTTTTACGTCTTTGCCTACGACCCAAAATTTGGAAAGAGTGGGCCTCAGCTTTCACCCCTACACATGCCTCTAAACGACATGGAGCAATCCTATGTTTTCACCGACCTGCCAGAACTCACTTACAAAAGACTGCCCGCGCTTCTTGCTGACACTTTGCCAGATGATTTCGGAAATGCCTTAATCGATCGATATATGGCTGAAAAAGGCATTCCAAAATCACAAATTACGGCGCTTGATCGTTTGGCGTATATGGGAAAACGCTCTATGGGCGCATTAGAATTTAAACCTGCACGAGGCCCGAAGACTCAAAAACCCACCGCACTCGAACTAGGTAGTCTTGTTATGGAAGCAAGAAAAGCTGTGAGAGGAACGCTGGAGGACGATGATGGCGCCAAAGCCGCATTGAGAAGTATCATCGATGTCGGTACATCTGCTGGAGGCGCACGCGCAAAGGCAGTCATTGCGTGGAACGCGAAGACACAGGAAATGAGGTCAGGTCAGGTAGATGCTCCAGTGGGATTTGAGCATTGGTTACTCAAATTTGATGGTATGGGAAAGGATCGTGAGCTAGGAAGCTCACAAGAATATGGTCGTATCGAATATGCTTACTCCCTGATGGCGAAAAAAGCAGGAATACAAATGTCAGAGTGTCGGCTCTTCGAAGAGAATGGTCGTGCTCATTTCATGACGAAACGTTTTGATCGCGAAAATGGCCATATCAAACATCATATACAAACTTTGTGTGCGATGAATCACATCGATTATAAAAAAAAATCAACGAATAGTTACGAGCAGCTTTTCATGACGATGATACAATTGGGGCTTCACCATGAAGCATTAGTCGAAGTCTTTCGTCGCATGGTTTTCAATATAATGGGACGTAACTGTGATGATCATTCGAAGAACTTCTCCTTCCTACTTCGTGAAGGTGGGGCATGGGAATTGGCGCCAGCCTATGATGTCAGCTTTGCCCACAATCCCACAGGAGAATGGACCAGTCAGCATCTCATGTCTATCCACGGGAAGTACAAGGATTTTAGCACGGATGATTTACAAGAATTGGCTGATCGGTTTGGCATTGGTGAAGCATCTTCCGTGATTGAGAGAGTCAGAGGAGCAATCAAAGCTTGGCCGTCGTTTGCACAAAAGGCGGGCGTAACAAAAAAGGAAACTGAGCGAATCAGACGACTGCACTTAATGTTTAAATAAGCGAGGAGAACACCTAATTCTCCGTCTGGGCTTTGAATAAAAGCTTCCCGCCCTTTCATGAGCTTATTGGATATTTCTCCATTCTTGAAACTCACTGGGACGAATTCTAAAGCGTGCAATATTTCCATCATGTAGATTTAGGATTTCAGTCTCGATCACATTAAAGAGTTCATTTGTAACTGTTTCTGGTAGATTTTGAGACTTAATCAGAGTTTGAATTTTCGCTACAACGTGCTGGCCTGCTATTTTTTCGAGAACAATTGCTCGAATGATGTTCTGGATAACAATACGATATTGCAATTTTAGCTGATTGGGTTCACCTGTTGCTTGCTGAATCGCCGAATATCGTTGCGAAGATCGCTTGTATGCCCATATATATAAATCTCTCAAAAGACTAATA
>JAHFAC010000041.1:0-5575 GCA_023250755.1 Bacteriovoracaceae bacterium
CAAGAAAAAACAAAACTCGAAAAACAAGGCCTCAAGGCCTTGTTCCAAGAAAAATTATTTCACGACTTCCCCGTTCACTTTTCCCCCCTCATTCGTGAGCATTCCGCCCTCAAACCAGACCTATTAAGGAAGCCTCGGTTTTATGGATAATCACGACGCTGACTTTACTGACCCTTCCTTGGTTGAGCCACACTACAGCACACGAATTTACAAAGGCTATCTTTACTATCTCAAAAAGAAATTCGGCGTCGAGGGGGCAAAGCGCATTTTATCTAAAACGGGACTGAGTTGGAAATACCTCACTTGCGAGAGTAATTGGGTTTCAGAAAAATACGCAGAAATATTTTATGATGTATTGAGTTCAGAGCCGGGCATAGACCCTGATTTTTCATATCAAGCCGGAAAGCTTTCGATGTCCAACGAAGT
This sequence comes from Bacteriovoracaceae bacterium, assembly GCA_023250755.1. Lineage (GTDB taxonomy): Bacteria > Bdellovibrionota > UBA1018 > UBA1018 > UBA1018 > JAHFAC01. Next base: position 427 of record JAHFAC010000041.1, read on the forward strand.
CCAAGGTGCTGTGCAAGTCATGGCAATTCAGCTCCTGGATCCACTCTATATTTTTAAACAGATCACTTATTTTTCAAAACAATTTAATAAAACAGACCGACTAGAAATCAGGAAGCTAGTGAGCAATCAACTGAGCCTTGTTTTTGAGTCGCGGAGAAAAACACGACATCTTGGCTTAATCTTGGATAACTGGCGAGGTTTCTTAGAGCAAGTCCCTTCAATTTTGGGCTTACCCCCAGCACGATGCGTAATCATGCCCCAAAGTGAAAGCTTGGCTCTTTTTGAAGTGAATTGGGTACCCAATCGCCTACACCGGATTTTAAGGATTGCTCGCACAATCCTTGGCGCTGCGTTTGGAATCTCACTGGTTTTAGGCTATTTTCTTTTTGCATCAATCTGCACCACTCTTTTTCTCATTTCTTGTTTTGCAATTGAAAAACTCAAGCAGCACTTGAATGGAACCAGCCAAGAAAGTCTCAAAGGACTTCTAAAAGAAAGCGAGGATCGATACCAGGAGCTCCACGAAAGCAAAAATCGCCTCGATCGCCGATATAAAGAAGCACATCTATTGGCTGGCGTGCTCCAACGAATCAGTTCCTCTCAAGAAATCGACTCATTGATTAAAACCACGCTCAAAGAAATCCAAGAAAGCCTTCAGTATGATCGGGTTATCTACATGTCATTTAATCGAGAGCAAAACACCTTGTCCACTGCTGCAAGCCAAGGATTCGAACCTAAACAATCAAAATTGATCCATGGCTATGAAATTGACCTCAATCAAAGCACACAAAGTGGGATGCATCTCGGTAATGTTTTCAAGGAACGAAAAAACATCCTTATCCCGATCACTTCTGATTATTTCGAATCCCTTTCAGAAGAAGGAAAAATGATGCTTTATCTCACCAAATCACGGTCATTTTTAGCCTGCACTGTTGCGACGCAAGGCAATCTCCACGGCATCTTACTAGTAGACTACATTAGGGCAGATAAAACTCTCGACAAAGATGATCTTTACTTCATTCAAAACTTCGCTAAGCAGCTTGCAATTTGCATTGAAAACACCCACACGCTTCTTGAAGAAAGACGACTCCGCTCTACATTTCAAAGATTTGTTCCAGCCGAGGTCATTCAATCCATGATGGGGGAAATCGCAATCAACCTTGAAGATGGCGTCAATCAAAACGTCACTGTTCTATTTTCTGATATTCGCCAATTCACTCGAAGATCCTCTCAGATTGAACCAAAACTCCTCATTAAAGCTATCAATTACTATTTTAAGGAAATGACTAACATCGTTTACCAGCAGCAAGGAATTGTCGATAAATTTTTAGGTGACGGGCTCTTTGCCGTTTTTAATTCCTTCGGCACAGTTGAAAATCACGCAGCAAAAGCCGTCTTAGCCGCTTATGAAATGCAACAAGCCATGCCTGCAATCAATCAATGGATTAAGGATCATTTATTTCAAAATCAAGTATGGGATCCCATGGAAATTGGGATCGGAATCCACACTGGCCATGCCATCGTCGGTAATCTCGGCACCGAAAATAAAACAGAGTTCACAGCCATCGGCGAAACCGTGAATACTGCCGCACGAATTGGAGAACTCAGTAAAAAACATCCCTCTTCAATCCTGGTTTCTGAAGAGGTCTTTCAAAAAACATCAATATTCTTTGAGTTCAATTCATTGGGACCCTCGAAAATCCGCGGCATCGAGCGCGAATTGAATATTTTCTTAGTTACGGCAGAGCGTTTGGTCTCACAGGCTAAAAACCATCGCACGCTAAAGGAGGCGGCCTGATGAAACCGCACCAAAGCCTTAAAGCACCGCTCGAAAGAAGATTTCAGCTGCGCCATGAGTTCTTTGATTACGATCGGCTTAAGTTGCATGCACAAGCGCCTTCGCAACGCCCTCTCCACTTTATGGTAGAGGATATCCACTCCTGTGGCGCTTTAGTCTTTCTCAAAGAAAATGAAAAAAAATTACAGCTTCAGCGAGGAATGGAGCTCATTGACATTTCAATTTATTACAATGATCTCCTGATTGGATCCTATGCAAAATCGTTGATCTGCCATACTAGGACCAATACCGATGGACACCATGTCGGGATCTACTTTGCCTCAAACCATGCCGAAATTGCAGAACATGACAAAAGAGAACTCCATCGCCTGGATATTCGAAAAGGTTTTGAACCTCACGCAGTGGCGCCTCATCCCTTTCGCTATGATGATTTCTTGCATTTTTCTGTTCAAGACATCTCAAAGCAGGGAGCAAGACTGAGCACCTCAGCGCGCAACTCACTACTCCTGGCAGGCTGCCCTCTCAAAACTCTCACTTTTCATCTCCCGACGGTTGGACAAATTTTGCTTCATTCAAAAATCACCTATGTGTACCCAGATTTTGAGTCCAATCAATTCATAGTGGGTATCCAATTTGACGAAATGCCAAGTGATTCAGAAAAACAGCTCGTCAAATATCTCATTAATTTTTCTGAAAATAGCGGATCACACGCCCTGCAATCACTCAAGACAGCAGGACTTTCTCCTAAATTCGTCAAAACACACCTGGATTACTCCTTTGCCTCCTGCCTTGAGGACTACCAGAGGGTCTTAGTGCTAAGGCATCAGGCCTACTGTCGAGCCGGAAAAATAGCCAACACCTCTTCTCCTAAAGAAATGTCGGACCTCTACGATCTCCACTCAAAGATCATCGTTTCTAGGCATCAGGGTGAAATCGTGGGATCAGTTCGCATGACCTTTTGCTCTCGTTCCGGAGACCAATTTGAATTAGACAATTCAATCAAATTGCCACGCAACTTAGATCGAAACTCCACGGTTGAAATCAGTCGCCTCTGCGTAGATGCCCGATTTGAAAATACGGATCTCGTACTGGGACTAATCGAGAGATGCACGGAGCTTACAGCTAAAATGGGTGTCCGATTCGCCATCACTTCTTGCGTAAAAGAAATGATCCCCTATTATAAAAAGCTCGGATTCTTTCCCACCGGCCGCGTTTTTGAACTTAAGACCCTGAATAATATCCCACATTCCCTCTTAATGCACGACTGTCGGAGCAACCGATCCAGCTTCGGGATGAATCCAGTTTATTGGTATTTCGCTTATAAAAATATCGGAGATCATATGAGAAGGTTGGGGTTTTTAAAACCTAATTGGGTTGCAGCCCTCATGGGTTTTGTCGCTCGCGCGGCAGTCCAATCCATCAGACTCTGGCAAAATGCGTCATATAAGCTCAAAAAAATTCGCTGATCCCAACTCTTTTCCCCCCACTTTTGCGCACCTCTCTTTTGGCTAGCCATTTTTTTCTAGATCCAAGAGAAAATAAGGGAGATGATTCCTGCCGACAGGAGCTGCTTATGAAATATGAAGGCCAAGCGATCCAATGCATCCCGCTGGATCAAAACATCATCGAACTCCGATTTGACCTCAAGGGTGAATCGGTCAATAAATTGAACGCACTCACACTCCAAGAGCTGGGAGAAACCGTCAACCTGCTCAAAGCGGACTCTTCGATCCGTGGAGTTCTTTTGACCAGCGCCAAAGATTGCTTCGTTGTGGGTGCAGACGTCACTGAGTTTCTCGATCATTTCAAAAAACCAGAGTCAGAGCTGACTCAATGGCTCTCACAAATCAACCGGATTTTTTCTGATCTAGAGGATCTACATTGTCCCTCCGTAGCATGCATCAACGGATTTGCGCTTGGGGGTGGATTCGAAGTGGTATTGGCAACAGACTACCGCGTCATGTCTACAACGACAAAAGTGGGATTGCCTGAAACTAAACTCGGTATTTTTCCGGGCTGGGGTGGGACGGTACGCCTCTCTCGTCTCGCAGGAGCTGACAACGCGATTGAATGGATCGCCTCGGGTGACCAGTGGAGTGCCGATGCCGCTCTCAAAATCGGTGCGGTGGACGCCGTGGTCGCACCGGATCGCGTAAGAAATGCCGCACTCGATTTACTGACTCGAGCGATCCGTGGAGAAATCCATTGGAAGGCCCGCCGAGAAGAAAAAAAATCTCCCTTAAAACTCAATGCTGTGGAATCCACTATGGCCTTCGAAACGGCAAAGGCCTTCGTAAGCGCCAAAGCAGGCCCCAACTACCCCGCTCCAATTGCCGCGATCGATGTCATACAAAAAGGCGCGACTCTCCACCGCGATGAGGCCCTAAAAATCGAATCCGCCGCTTTCGCCAAAATTGCCAAAACTCAAACAGCATTTTCTTTAGTGAGCATTTTTCTCGGTGACCAGTATCTGAAGAAAGTGGGTAAAAAGCTTTCAAAAACAGGTCGCCCTTTTCAAACCTCAGCGGTTTTGGGCGCGGGGATTATGGGAGGCGGAATCGCTTATCAATCCGCCTCCAAGGGCGTTCCGATCCTGATGAAAGACATTCAACCCAAAGCCCTGGAGCTGGGATACTCAGAGGCGACTAAAATTTTGGATAAACTAGTGAGCCGGGGCAAGATGACGCCCGTTGAGATGGGTGGAGTTTTATCTAAAATCCGCGCGACCCTTTCTTATGCTGATTTTCGTGAAGTCGACTTTGTCGTCGAAGCAGTCGTAGAGAACGAGAAAGTAAAGAGAGCCGTCTTGGCCGATGTAGAAAATGCAGTCCGAGAAGGAACCATCATCACAAGCAACACCTCAACGATCTCGATTACCCAGCTGGCCGAGAGCCTCAAACATCCCGAAAATTTTTGCGGGATGCATTTTTTCAATCCAGTGCATCGAATGCCGCTGGTTGAGATTATTCGAGGCAAGAAATCGAGCGAAACCGCCATTGCAACCACCGTGGCCTATTCGTTGGCGCTCGGAAAAATACCCGTCGTGGTCAACGACTGTGCTGGCTTTCTGATCAACCGGGTCTTATTTCCCTATTTTGCTGGCTTTATGAAACTCTTAAACGACGGAGTGGATTTTCAGAAAGTGGACAAAGTAATGGAGAAATTCGGCTGGCCCATGGGCCCCGCCTATCTCCTGGACGTGGTTGGAATCGACACCGCCCACCATGCCGACTCCGTGATGGCACAGGCCTATCCAGATCGAATGAAAAATCCGGAAAAAACAGCCATTCAAGTGATGTTTGAAAATCAGCGCTTCGGGCAAAAAAACGGAAAGGGCTTTTCTATTTATAC
>JAHFAC010000041.1:5585-10266 GCA_023250755.1 Bacteriovoracaceae bacterium
AAAAAGGACCTCCGAAAAAGGCGGTGGATCAAACCACCTATGATCTTTTACGGCCTCTGGTAAAGCCGTCAGCACAAAAAAATACAGGTGAATCCATTTCAGATCAAGAAATCGTAGATCGAATGATGCTCCCGATGATCATTGAGTGCGCCAGGTGCCTCGAAGAAGAGATCGTGGCTTCGCCAACTGAAGTCGATTTGTCCTTAGTTTATGGACTGGGCTTTCCGCCCTTCCGAGGCGGTGCACTCAGATACGCGGATTCTGTGGGGCTGCAAGCACTTTGCCAAACCGCTGAAAAATATCAGGGCCTCGGCAAACTCTATCACCCCTCTGAATCGATGTTAAAACTCGCAAAATCAGAAAAAGGCTTTTATCAAAATTAGATAAATCGAGGAGACTCACCCATGTCACAAAACCCAAGAAACGCTGTCATCATTGATGCCGTGAGAACCCCCATGGGCCGATCTAAAGGTGGGATGTTCCGAAATATCCGCGCTGAAAATCTTTCAGCCGAAATCATGCTTGCGCTTCTTAAAAGAACTCCCAAGCTCAATCCGGCTGAAATTGACGATATTATCTGGGGCTGTGTGCAACAAACTCTGGAACAAGGCTTTAACGTGAGCCGATTTGCTGCATTGATGACGCCCATTCCTCACTCCGTCAGTGCCCAGACCGTTAACCGACTCTGCGGCTCATCGATGAGCGCGCTTCACACCGCTGCGATGGCGATCCAAAGTGGGAACGGAGATGTCTTTCTGGTGGGTGGAGTTGAGCACATGGGGCACGTACCCATGAGCCATGGGGTGGATCCCAATCCAGCATCAAGCAAGTACTCGGCAAAAGCCGCCGGAATGATGGGGCTCACCGCAGAGCTTCTCGCTAAAATGCACAAAATCTCACGAGAGGCTCAAGACCGATTTGCACTCCGCTCCCATCAACGGGCTCATGCGGCAAGTACCGAGGGACGTTTTAAAGCCGAAATCATTTCGATGCAGGGGCATGATGAAAACGGCTTTCTCAAAAACTTTAACGCTGACGAAGTGATCCGAGCTGACACCGATTTTGAGACGCTCTCTCAATTAAAAGCCGTTTTTGACCCTAAAAACGGGACCGTGACGGCGGGAAATTCCTCTGCGATTTCAGATGGGGCAGCAGGCCTGCTCGTCATGTCTGCAGAGCGCGCTGGGTCCCTCGGACTCGAACCTTTGGCAAAAATTCGGGCAATGGCTACCGCTGGATGCGATCCTTCGATCATGGGCTATGGACCCGTTCCCGCAGTCAAAAAAGCATTGGCGCGTGCTCAGATGAAAACCCCGGATATCGATTTATTCGAGCTTAACGAAGCGTTTGCCGCGCAATCCTTGCCTGTGCTGAAGGACTTGGGATTGCTCGATCAAGTTGAAACCAAGGTGAACTTAAATGGCGGGGCAATCGCTCTCGGACATCCACTCGGATGCTCAGGTGCCCGGATCACTGGAACATTGCTCCATCTGATGAAAGCGAAAAATTTAAAAACCGGTGTTGCTACCATGTGCATCGGCATGGGTCAGGGGATAGCCACGGTGTTTGAGAGAAATTGAGCAAAAAGGTGGGGACCACCTAAAACTTCACCTCGCCCCCCGGTTTTTTGAAGCTGGTGGTGGGGACTTCGGAGGTATCCTCGGTGGCGGGTTTACCGATATTATTCTGTCGGTAAGCGCAATCCGTGGCTTTGCGTTGGAGCGCTTGGTACTTGTCACTCGCCTCGACGAGATTTTCGAGGTCTTTGTAGGCGAGGTCCATTTTTTCTTTTTTCTCGGGTTCAGTCCCAGATTCAGGTGATTTTTGAGCTATCGGCCCAGTCTGTTTGGCTTTCGCCTCTGCTTCTAATTCTTCTAATTGACGACGGGTTTCACGGACCTTGCCTAACTCCTCCTCGGTGGCAGCAGAGCTTTGGCGGCCTAGATTCCCGTCAGCAAAAGTACTTTGATAGTGCTTCATCGCAAGGCTGTATTCTTCTCGCGCCTTTTTCAATGCCTCCTCAGTGGGAGGCTTTTTAGAATTTCCGAGTTCCTCAATGCGCTGATTTGCCCGTTCTACCTTTTTTTGAATTTCGGCCATCTTTAGATTCAAACGCTCAAGCGTAGACTTCGCAACAGTCTGGCGTGCCGCACTTGGATCTTTGAGGGAGGTCTCACAGACCAGCCTGACCTCCTTTTCATAGCGGCTGAGATCGTCCATATATTGATTTTCTTCAGAGGCCGCTGCGGCCAGAAGACCAGATGAAACCAAAAGGATAAGTCCCGCAAGCCCTTGCCTCATCTCGATTCAATCCCCCTAGACGAATCGCTCCGAAAATTCACCGTTTTGGTAGGTCAGGAGCTTCTTTTGATTGTCCACTTCGGTTTCGACATTCACTGGACGACGCCACACCTCAGCAAGGCATCTCATGGTCTCCTTGGACCAGCGTGCGTCGAGGTCAAGCCCCTGATGCTTGTGCCAAAGCAGGAGCTCACCTTTGTTTTGATAATTTCCGTCCATGACGTAAATAAAGGGCTGACCCCGATTGGCGAGCTGAAATAGCATCTTCTCTTTGACCTTTTTGAAGTCGCGGTCAGAAATCTCATATTGGTTGGTACGACGGTTAAAGGCGTAGGTAAAAAGCTTGAATCGCTCGACAAACTCCTCGGTCAAATATTCATCAATAAAGGTGATGTCATTGCAAACTTTTCTTACTTCAAAAATCTTTTTCCGCCCAAGACCGATCTTTTTATCCCACTTCGCCTTGAGAACCATGTCATCGCACTGGTCATAATCTTTACCGAATTTACCGCGATCCCAGCGGTCTTCGATATCCCTGAATAATTCGATCCCTACTTTGTAGGGATTCACCTTGCCTGGCTGAACCGCCATCGTACCCGCGTGATGATCGGCAAAATCAATCACCTCAGAATCCCTGAGTGCCTTCTGCGTCATGATCTTAGAGTGCCAATAGGAGGCCCAACCTTCATTCATGATTTTTGTCTGCCACTGCGGGGCAAAGTAATAAGATTCATCTCGGATAATCGAAAGCACCTCGTGCTCCCACTGCTCGAGCGGCGCAAACTCCAGAAGGAAGGCAAGCACATCCTTCATTGGCTCAGCGGGGACGCGTTTTGACTTCTTGGTGGCCTCTTCCATCTTACGCTTTTGTTCAGCAAGAAACTCAGGTGGATTGATGAACGCATCCATGTACTGGCGCTGGATCTTTAAACGACCAGGATCACGGGCCTGAGGGATCTCTTCTTCAGCTGAAGCCTCGGGCTCTCTTTTTTTTTGATTTTGAAAAGGCAAAAAAGGATCAACCAGCCCCTCTAATGCCAGACAGCGATCAATAAAAGTTTCGACCACGTCATGACCATAGCGATCCATATAGCCACGAATCCGAACGGCATGATTAGCCATGGCATCTAATTGCTTGCGATTTGTTTTAGAAAACCAGTAGTTGTTCTTAAAAAAATCTACGTGTCCATAGACGTGGGCCATCACGGTTTTTTGATCCACCGTATTGTTGGACTTCATCAAATAAGCGTAAGCGGGATCTGTATTGATCACCATTTCATAAATTTTCTGAAGTCCCCAAGTATAGCCTTTGGAGAGTTGGTCGTAATCCATCCCAAAGCGCCAATGCGGATAGCGCACCGGAAATCCGCCATAAGCCGCAAGCGAGTTGATCTGATCGTAATCAACCATTTCAAAGATCGTTTCAAAAAAATCCAGGCCATATCCCCGTGCGTAGCCTTCAATTTCTTGGCGGATCTTCTCCAAATCAGGCGTGAGGGCAGTGGTCATGAAATCAGTTGCCATGACTCATCTCCCCTTCCCTAAAAATTCGTTGATCGATTGGAGAATGCCCTCTTTGTTCTCGATCTTAGAAAGGATCACCAGCTCATGCTGCTCGCCAAAGTGGTCTTTCAAATCTTTGTAAAACTGGCCTGAGCCATAACGAGACTCGACTTGGCCGTAGCAAAAGACATTGCAAACATCGAGTAATTCTTTTTCAAGAATATCCATGCACAGCCGCGTGTCTTCGCCCGACCAGTTATCCCCATCTGAAAAGTGGAAAGGATAGATATTCCAATCCGAAGGCGCGTAATCCGTATCGATGATTTTTTGGCAGAGCTTGTAAGCTGAGCTGATGAGCGTGCCACCCGACTCACGAGTCTTAAAAAAAGTCTCCTCGTCCACCTCGCGTGCCGTGGCATCGTGGATGATGAAGCGAGTTTCAATTCCCTTATACTGAGACCTAAGCCACGTATCGATCCAGAACGCTTCGGTACGCACAATCTCTTTTTGCTCATCCCCCATCGAACCCGAGACATCCATCATATAAATAATCACGGCGCTGTTTTCATGACGGACTTCGTTCTTCCAAGATCGGTAGCGCATATCTCGGCGAATCGGAATAATGATCGGATTATCCGGATCATAAACACCCATCGAAATTTGACGTCTCAAAGTTTCACGAAAAGTACGCTTAAAGTGCCTGAGCGAATTCGGTCCTTGATTCGCAATCCCGGTATAGCGCTCGGTCTTAGATTTGATGGTCTTATGACCCCGTGGCTCAATCTTAGGCAGCTCAAGCTGCTCACCCAAAATCTCAGCTAACTCTTGGAGAGTCAGGTCAACCTCTAAAAGATGCTCACCGGATTGATTCCCTGCC
>JAHFAC010000042.1 GCA_023250755.1 Bacteriovoracaceae bacterium
CGGCCGGCCGAGAGCCTATATAAGGAAATTCAACATGTGTCGTTTGTGTTTCCGAAGTTTGGCGCTTAAAGGGCAACTCCCTGGCGTTGTTAAGTCGAGCTGGTAGAAGCGAAGAGGTACGAACTTATGAGTATGACAGATCCAGTAGCAGATCTTTTGACTAGGCTTCGCAACTCGGCGAAGGAGGGGCATGAAAAAGTGGAGGTCCCTGCTTCTCGCCTGAAAGCGAATATTGTTCGTGTATTGAAGGAAGAAGGTTACGTCAAGAACTTCAGACTTCATCGTGAGGATAGCCACCCCATGATTAAAGTTTTTCTTAAATACACAGAAAAAGGCGACAGCGTCATTCGGGGTGTGCGTCGGATAAGTCGTCCAGGACTACGAAGGTATGCGGGCTATGAAAAAATGCCCCGCCCCTTGAGTGGTGCAGGTGTGGCGATTGTTTCCACTTCAAAAGGCCTGATGACGGGCCAAAGAGCTCGAGCCCTAAAAGTGGGTGGCGAGATTCTTTGTGAGGTTTGGTGATTTATGTCTCGCGTAGGTAAAGTTCCTGTCAAGATTGCTTCAGGCGTAAAAGTAGAAATCAAAGAAGGTGTAATCAAAGTAGAAGGACCTAAAGGAAAATTGAGCCATTCCCTTCCTCGTGGGGTGAGTGCCAAAATTGAAGCAGGTGCGATCATTTTGGCCAGTGATGAATCCATTGCGCCCAACGCTTCAGCCCTTCATGGGATGACTCGTACTTTGCTTCACAATATGGTCCAGGGAGTTCATGCGCCCTTTACCAAAGAGCTCGATATTGTAGGGGTAGGTTATCGCGCTGCGACTAAGGGCAGTGTCCTCACTTTGAGCTTAGGGTATTCTCATCCTATTGACTATGAGCTTCCAGCTGGAATTACTGCAAAAGTTGAGAACAATACGCGCGTCGTAGTGAGTGGGTCTGACAAAATTCTCGTAGGAATGGTTGCAGCGAAGATTCGTTCATTTAAAAAGCCAGAGCCTTATCAGGGCAAAGGCGTGAAGTATGTAAATGAGCACATTATTCGTAAGCAAGGTAAAGCGGCAGGCGCCAAGTAATTAGAAGGTTTTAAAAAAGGTGATGATTTATGAGTACTAAAATCCGCCGACAGACAGGTCAAAAGAAGGTGATTCGGTTCAAGCGTAAGCGACGAATTCGTTCGCGTGTGGAGGGGACATTGGAACGTCCTAGGTTCTCCGTGTTTCGCTCGAATAGCCATATTTATGCACAGATTATCGATGATGTGAAAGGTCACACTTTGGTAGCAGGTTCCACAATCGAAGAAGAGTTAAAGGGCAAAGTAAAAGGAACAGTTGAAGGTGCTAAGACGTTGGGTGGCTTGATTGCAAAACGTGCTTTGGCTAAAAATATCAGTCAGGTCGTATTTGATCGCAGCGGTTATCTCTATCATGGCCAAATCAAGGCAATTGCAGATGCTGCACGTGAAGCGGGTCTAAAGTTTTAATTAAGGATATAGGAGACTGAAAGAATGGCAATGGGGCAACAATCAGGTCGGCATGAAGAGTCTGAGTTTGAAGACCGAGTGATTCACATCAATCGCTGCGCAAAGGTGGTGAAAGGTGGACGCAGGTTTAGTTTTGCTGCCATTGTGGTGGTGGGTGACAAAAAAGGCCAGGTGGGCATCGGCTTGGGTAAAGCTGGTGAAGTTCCGGAAGCGATTAAGAAAGCAGGGAAGCAAGCCAAAAAGAATTTGATTCGAGTTCCACTTGAAGGGAGCACCATTCCTCATCAGGTTCTTGGGCATTTTGGAGCCAGTCAGGTCTTAATGAAACCGGCTCCCGAAGGAACTGGAGTGATTGCAAGTTCAGTGGTTCGAGCCATTTTGGAAGTGGCAGGGATTAAGAATATTCTGACTAAATCTTTGAGACGGGATAATCCACATAATGTCGTGCGAGCCACCCTCGAAGCTTTAAAGGAATTGAGGACTTTTTCTGAGATTGCTCGTGCTCGCGGTAAAACCGTGAGCGAAATCATGTAGGAGTGAATGGTTATGGCGAAGGAAAAATCAGAAATCGCTAAAAGCGCCCAGGCAGCACCTAAAAGTGGCAGCCAAGGAAGTGTGATGAAAAAGAGCATCACGATTCGTCTGAAAAGGGGAACGATTGCTTGCAATCCGATTCAAAGGGCAACGATTAATGGCTTGGGTTTGAAGAGACGGCACCAGGAGCGTACGCTAGAGAATACCCCCTCTGTTCGTGGAATGATTAAGAAAGTTCTTCACTTGGTGGAGGTTGTTTCAGAGGTTCGCTAATCGTTCCGGCTGAAATTAAGGAGTGGTTGATATGTTGACACTAAATGGAATTAAAGCTCATCCCGGCGCAACCCATAAGCGGAAGCGTTTAGGACGTGGTGCAGGTTCAGGGCATGGTCAGACGGCAGGTAAAGGTGACAAGGGTCAGTTGGCACGATCGGGTGGAAGCGTGCGTCCTGGGTTTGAGGGCGGCCAGATGCCGCTTTATCGACGAATTCCCAAGCGTGGATTCAAAAACTATGCGAGACGTTCCAATGCAATACTCAATCTTTTTGACATAGAGAAATTGAGTGCAAAGGAATTTCCAGAAATTTCATTGGAGTCTTTGACCGCAGCCAATAAGATCAAAGGACGTTATGATCGTTTGACTATTCTTGGAACGGGGGAGCTGACCCAGGCTTTTGCCGTAAAAGCTCACCGCATCAGTCCTTCTGCACAAGAAAAGATTAAAAAAGTCGGCGGAACACTTGAACTTCTTCCCATTCCGGGACAATCGGGATCTACTAGTAAGCAAACCGCAAAGAAAGAGAAATAGCCTAAAATGTCAGGCATCGAAGGATTGGTTAAGATTTCGGAGCTTCGTAAACGAATTATTTTTACCCTCCTCATGCTGGCAGTTTATCGAGTTGGGGTTCATATTCCAACGCCGGGTGTGGATGGTGATGCCCTTCAGCAAGTTTTTGCTAACATGAGGGGTACGATTTTTGGGTGGTTCAACCTCTTTAGCGGAGGTGCACTCGAGCGTTTCAGCATTTTTGCTCTCGGAGTCATGCCCTACATCAGTAGTTCCATTATTTTTCAGCTTCTTACTGTAGTGTGGCCCTATCTTCATGATCTTCAGAAAGAGGGAGATCAGGGAAGAAAAAAAATCACTCAATATACACGGTACGGCACTGTGATTCTTTGCTTGGTTCAAGGCTATGGAATCGCTGCAGGGCTTGAGCACTATAACCAGCCCCCAGTTGTATTTCATCCGGGGCTTGCTTTTCGGATCCTCACGACTATTACCTTATCTACAGGTACTATTTTTCTGATGTGGGTTGGGGAACAGATGTCTGAGCGTGGAATTGGCAATGGCATTTCGTTGCTGATTTTTGCAGGTATTGCAGCTCGGATTCCTTCAGGGATTGGGAGTACTTTGAGTCTTTACCGCTCGGGTGAACTCAGTTTTTTTAAAATTCTCCTGGTTCTGGCGATTGTTATCATTACATTTTTTGTGATTATTTTTGTTGAGCGAGGGGCGCGTCGAATCCCTGTCCATTACGCAAAGCGGATTGTTGGACGCAAAGTGTATGGTGGGCAGAATACCCATCTTCCCCTGAAAGTGAACACCTCTGGAGTGATTCCTCCCATTTTCGCGTCATCATTGATTATGTTTCCTGCAACGGTGGCTACTTTTTTCCCAAGTTCAATTCTGAGGCAGTTTACCTCCTATATCCAGCCTGGAGCTATGCTTTACGAAGTGCTTTTTGTCGGGATGATTGTCTTTTTCTGTTATTTTTACACTGCCGTTACATTTAAAACGGATGATGTTGCGGACAACCTCAAGAAGTACGGTGGATTTATTCCCGGGATTCGTCCAGGACAACCGACCGCGCAGTATATTGATTTTGTGCTTTCTCGCATCACTTTAGGGGGTGCAATTTATATTTCGGCCATCTGTGTGTTGCCAACGATGCTGACCCAGACCATAAAAGTTCCATTTTACTTTGGTGGAACAAGTGTGTTGATTTTAGTGGGTGTTGCATTGGATACCGTTGCTCAGATCGAAACGTTCTTGCTGACTCGAAATTACGAAGGATTTATGAAACACACGCGATTGAAAGGCCGGACATCATTCTCATGATTATTGTATTGCTTGGCCCTCCGGGCTCTGGAAAAGGCACTCAGGCAAAACGGCTTATTTCTGAGGTAAAGTGGCCCCAACTTTCGACCGGTGATATGCTCAGGTCTGCAATTGGAGCTGGCTCTCAATTGGGAAAAGAAGCGAAATCTTTTATGGATCGCGGAGCGCTGGTTCCTGACTCTGTGGTTGTTCAGCTGATTGCCGATCGGACACGTAACGAGGATTGCCGTGCTGGATTTGTATTAGATGGATTTCCTCGCACGCTTCCACAAGCCGAAGCCTTAGATCAGATGCTTGCCACACGAGGCAGAGGCATCGATCACGCTGTTCTTTTTGACGTGCCTGACGCTGACTTGCTGGAGCGTTTAACTGGACGTAGAACCTGTGCAAAATGCGGAGCAATGTATCACTTGCAGGCGGCCCAACCTAAGAAACAGGGTATTTGTGATCAATGTGGTTCAGCCCTCATCCAGAGAGAGGACGATCGGGCTGAGGTCATCAAGAAGCGTCTTGAAGTTTATCATGCCCAGACTTCACCTTTGATCGAGTATTATAAAAAACAAGAAAAGTTAAAAACTGTCAACGCTACGCAAGCACCTGATCTTGTTTTTCAGGCTTTTAAAAAAATTCTCTACTAACTCACTATTAGGAATGGATCGGAATTCACAGTTCATGATTACCTTAAAATCCGAACGAGAGCTCAATTTGATGCGCAAATCTTGTCGAGTGGTTGCGCAGATTTTGGAAGAGCTTGCAGGCCTCGTTAAGCCCGGTATTACTACAGCCGATCTGGATCGACATGCGGAACTACGATGCCAAGAGATGGGTGTAGTACCTGCCTTTAAGGGATATCATGGTTTTCCGGCAACGCTCTGTGTTTCTATCAATGAAGAAGTGGTTCATGGGATTCCCTCACCTCATCGGCGCTTAAAAGAGGGGGACATCATTGGACTCGATTTTGGAGTCACCCTAGAAGGTTGGTATGGAGATTCTGCCCGGACAGTGACAGTGGGGAAGGTGAACCCAGCAGCTCAAAAGTTGATTGATGTGACTCGAGAGAGTCTCATCCGTGGAATTGAGCAATGTCATGAGGGAAACCGGGTTTTTGATATTGGATTTGCTGTCCAAAATTATGTTGAAGCGTTTGGTTACAGCGTGGTAAGGGAGTTCGTTGGTCATGGAATAGGTAGGGCATTGCATGAGGAGCCTCAGGTTCCGAATTATGGCCCGAAAGGAAAGGGTATTCCCCTAAAAGTTGGGATGGTCCTTGCCATAGAGCCCATGGTCAATGCTGGTAGTCACGAAGTGAAAGTTCTGGGAGACGGATGGACGGCTGTTACCCTGGATCGGTCGCTTTCTGCTCATTTTGAGCATACGGTAGCTATCACTCCGAGCGGTCCGGAGATTTTGACTGTAACTTAGAATGGAGTTTTGAGCCAGGTAACCCGGGATGTCGAAAGAAGACGCGATTCAAGTTGAGGGGACAGTTCTTGAGCCCTTGCCGAATGCGATGTTTCGAGTCGAGTTGCCAAATGGCCATAAAATTTTGGCTCATGTATCAGGGAAGATGAGGATGCATTATATCAAGATTCTTCCTGGAGATAAAGTTACGGTGGAAATGTCCCCCTATGATTTAACTCGGGGACGTATTACCTACCGAGTGAAGTGAGGCGAGAAGTATGAAAGTTCGTGCATCTGTGAAAAAAATTTGTGCCAAATGTAAAGTGCTTCGCCGAAAAGTCGTAGTTCGTGTTATATGCTCTAATCCTCGCCACAACCAACGGCAAGGTTAAGGCTTAAAGAAGCAGGAAAGGAAGGTATCCGGTGGCTCGTATTGCTGGCGTGGATCTCCCACGAAATAAGCGGATGGAAGTGGCCTTGACCTATATTTTTGGTGTTGGGCGTTCCACTGCAAAGAAAGTTTTGACTGAGGCGAATATTGATTTGAACAAGAAAACGGACACTCTGACTGAGTCGGATGTTGCGCGAATTCGTGAGATTATTGATCGCACACATCGGGTAGAAGGTGATCTTCGAAGAGAAGTCAGTCTCAATATCAAGCGTTTGGTCGATCTGGGTTGTTATCGGGGTTCTCGGCATAGAAAAAGCCTTCCAGTTCGTGGCCAGCGAACTCATTCGAATGCAAGAACTCGTAAGGGGCCAGCAGTTGCAATTGCGGGTAAAAAATCTGTTAAGGCGATGAAGTAACGTTAAGTAGGAAAAGGCGGTTTATGTCAGAAGAAAAGCAAGAAAGTTCAAAGGCAGAGAAAGCGGAGAAAAAGGATCTCGCAGCGGCTGCACCCGCAGCAGGGACTGCGGAGGGTGTGATTAAACGGGTGAAGAAGGGCAAGAGAAGCGTTTCCAATGGGAATGTTTATATTCTTGCTTCGTTTAATAATACTGTAGTGACTATTACTGATCCCATGGGCAATGCCATTTGTTGGTCCAGCTCAGGCGGAAAAGGGTTCCGGGGTTCCAGGAAAAATACACCCTTTGCGGCGCAGGTTGCAGCAGAAGACGCAGCCCGTAAGGCCGTTGAAAACGGAATGCGCTCAGTTCAGGTTTTTGTCAGCGGACCGGGAGCTGGTCGTGAGTCAGCTCTCAGAGCATTATCATCAGCGGGGCTTCGCGTGACCTATATCGAGGATGTGACTCCCATCCCTCATAATGGTTGTCGTCCGCCGAAACGGAGAAGGGTGTAAGAAATGGCTCGGTATTGTGGACCTGTTTGTAGAATTTGTCGTCGTGAAAACCAGAAGCTCTTTTTGAAGGGCGATCGGTGTAATACGGAAAAATGCGCTTTTGAACGGAGAGGTTATCCGCCTGGACAGCATGGACAGGGTAGGATCAAGTTCTCTGAGTATGGTCTTCAGCTTCGTGAGAAGCAGAAGATCAAGCGAATGTATGGGCTTTTGGAAAAGCAGTTCCGAAATCTCTTTGAAAAAGCTGAACGCACAAAGGGTATCACTGGTTCAAATTTGCTGACGATGCTAGAGCGTCGCCTGGATAACGTTGCCTATCGCGTGGGTTTTGCAAATTCTCGAGTAGAGGCGAGACACCTCGTCCGTCATGGACATTTTACGATTAATGGACAAAAGGTAGATGTTCCTTCCTATCTGGTTGAAAAAGGCGATGTGCTTGAGATCAGAGAAAAAAGTCGTACCACTGCCCGGATTTTAGGTGCTTTGGAATCAGTGAAGCGCCGTGAAATTCCACAATGGCTGGAACTCGAGTCAGCTCAATATAAAGCAAGAGTTCGGGACCTGCCCTCAAGGGATGACATGACAGCACCTATGGAAGAGCGATTAGTGGTGGAGTTGTATTCGAAGTAATTGAGAGGGTTTTATTATTTTTTGGTACCTATATCATCTCATGCAAGAAGTCTGAGATGGGTTTGGGCAATTTAAACTGGATACTCCCCGCATGGCTGGTTACAAGATGTGCAGCGAGGGGATGACAGGAGAGGATGGAATATGATCGAAAAAAATTGGCGTGATTTGATTAAACCTAAGGCACTCGATGTTGATAAGGAGTCGTTGACTTCCACTTATGGAAAGTTTGTAGCAAAGCCCCTGGAGCGGGGATTTGGATTGACCTTGGGGAACTCCCTTCGTCGTGTCATGTTGTCCTCTTTGCAGGGAGCTGCAATCGTTGCAGTCAAAATTGATGGAGTGCTCCATGAGTTTACGCCGATCCCTGATGTAACTGAGGACGTATCTGAGATCATTCTAAATTTAAAAGAAGTGCGTTTTAGACTTCATTCAGAGCAAGCAGTTGTTCTGATTGATAAGACAGGTCCATGTGATGTCAAGGCATCTGACCTCATTGTTTCTGAACATGTGCAGGTTTTGAATCCCGAGCAACATCTTGCAGTTTTAGGTAAAAATGGCAAACTTAGGATGGAAATCAAAGTCAGTCGTGGACGTGGCTATCAGCCTGCAGAAACCAACAAGTCTGAAGATATGCCGATTGGGTGGATTCCGGTCGATAGTTTCTTTTCCCCCATTCGTCGCGTGAACTACACTGTAACCCAAAGCCGAGTTGGGCAAAGAACAGACTATGACAAGTTAAGTTTGGAAATTTGGACTGATGGTTCAGTGCTTCCTGAGGATGCAGTGTCGCTCGGTTCAAAAATTCTTAAGGATCAATTGTCAGTCTTTTTGAACTTTGAAGAAGAACCCGAACCTATCGTTGCGATGCAAGAAGAGAGCGGTCCACAATTTAATCCGAATCTCTATCGGTCCGTTGAAGAGTTGGAGCTTTCAGTCCGTTCGGCAAACTGTCTTCAAAATGCAAATATCAAGTATATCTATGAGTTGGTTCAGAAGACAGAAGCTGAGATGCTCAAAACCAAAAATTTTGGGCGCAAATCTTTGAATGAGATCAAAGATATTCTTTCTGAAATGGGCTTAAGCTTGGGGATGAAGCTGGATGGCTTCGTGGCTCCCACGCAACCACCCAAGCCAGCAGACTCAGATGTTGATGAAAGTCGTATTATGAGTGATCGTCAGAAAGCTGAAGAATCTGACGTAGGTGATGATATTGAGGATTGAGCTCACATTGAGAGCTAATACCTCAGGTCCAGGAGTTGTTTTATGAGACATAATGTAGATGGCCGTAAATTTGGAAGAAACACTTCTCATCGGCGAGCCATGTTTCAAAACATGGCAAATTGCGTGATCGATAAAGAACAGATTGTAACTTCGGTTCAGAAGGCCAAAGAAATCAGGCGTGTAGTTGATCGATTGATCACTCTGGCCAAAGAGGGCTCAGCGCATGCACGACGTCTTGCTTTTGATCGGACTCGAGATGCCGAGGTGGTGAAGAAGCTTTTTTCAACTTTGGCTGACCGCTACAAGGCTAGGGCAGGGGGTTATACCCGTATTTTGAAGCTTTCAGAGCGTCGCTGGGGAGATGCCGCAGAAATGGCGGTTCTCGAACTAGTGGATCATCCGGTTTTAGATCATAAGCGCAAAGTAAAAACAGCTACTGATTCAACTGGCAAAGAGGGTGCTGAAACACAGGCTCAGGATGCTAGCCAGAGTCCTAAAGACACGTTTGGTGGATTTCGCCGAATGTTCTCTTCGAAATCTAAAGTGAGTGGCCAAGGTGGTAAGGGCTCTAAGTCGAGTGGCATGGCAAAATCAGCTGCAGGAAGAAAGACTCCTGCGGGGGGTGGGAGCAGTAAAACAGGAGGAAGTAGCTGAGATCGCGATTTTGGATTTTTGAGCTGCTGTCTTGCAGTTTTCTACTTTCAACAGGCTGCGCACATTACTATTTGCCGGCAAATCATTTTATTACCCCCGAGGTGTTGGGGACCGGACGACCCGGTCGTCTCGAATGGCTTACTTTACAGCAGGGTTCTAATCTCACTGATCCCTCGATTCTTTCTACGCCTAAGGTAGATAGTGGTGAAAGTCCCAAACCTGAACTTCAGCGATCCTGGGTGAATTACGCATTCGGACTCAGTCGAACTGTTGCAGACAAAGTCGATTTGGCGATTCGAATTCAGCCCTATGCACCCTTGGGGATCAGTACAAAATATCAGTTTCTTGGGGAGTCTGAGGATAAAGCTAAGCAAGGCGATTTTTCGGCAGCTGTTCAAGGAGGCGCAGGGCTTCTTCTGGGGACCTCAGGCTCTTCGAATACCTCTTATTATCTTTTTGAGGGTGCACTTTCGGGAGGGTATCGACCGTGGAGGAGTCATCTTTTTTCTCTTAGCCCGTTTTTCACCCTAGCAGGTTTGTCAGGAGTGAGTGGGGCTTCTTCAGGGAGTATCAGCCAATATGGCGTAGCTCTTGGTTATCAGTACTCACTTGAGGCGCTTTTTGTGCGTGTGGAAGTGAGTTGGCTCACGGGATCTTATGGCCCATCCTCATTGGGTGGGTATTTCGGTGGTGCAATGGTGGGGTTTGTTCTTTAGACCGCGTGAGCCAGTAAATTAAAATTATATAATTTGGCGATGTTTCATTCAGATGACTAGGAATTAGCCAGGTCGAACGCTGGTGTGTCCCGTGTTCTGATAAAAATAGTGTAATATTAAGCTCTTATGGGTTGAATGAGATCGCTAAAAAGGCCCAGTCTTTGCTTCTTAAAGAGCCATCAAGT
>JAHFAC010000393.1 GCA_023250755.1 Bacteriovoracaceae bacterium
GGGGCCCAGGCATGACGTGAGAAGGCGAGACTGGGACTGCACTCGTTTGGCAAAGAGGTAAGGTAATGACAAAGGCACTCCCCTTGCCCAGCTCACTTTTTACCTCAATCGCTCCCCCATGGAGTTCAAGGAGTTTTTTCAGGATACTCAAACCCAATCCACTCCCCTCCTCGGTGGTTGCTGCACCTGATTTGGCTCGATAAAAACGATGAAATAATTTTTCTTGTTCCTCACGCGAAAGACCAATTCCAGAATCCTTGACCTGAACTACAGCGGCGTAATCCAGGTGATCGAGTTCCACCTCAACATAGCCTTTGCGGGTGTATTTGATCGCATTAGAGAGAAGATTCATGAAGATCTGGAGCAAACGCTGACGATCCCCAGTCACCATGAGCGGTTCAAGAGGACCCGTTAAACGCAATTCCAACCCTTTTTTCTGGGCCACTACCTGAAATGTATCAAAGCACTCCCTCAAAACAGAAACCAAATCTTGAGGCTTAAGATCCAACTGAATCTGTTCTGAATCAATTCGCTCTGCATCGATAAAATCCGTGATCAAGCGATTCAGCCGATCTACGTTGACATCAATAATGGTGAGAAATTCCTTTTGAGTCCCATTCACCGGTCCTGCATCCCCCGAGGCCAACAATTTGGCATAACCCCCAATCGAGGTCAGGGGTGTCCGTAACTCATGAGAAACGGTGGAAACAAAATCACTTTTCAACGAATTGAGCTTTTGAAGCTCAGCCGAGAGGCTTTCGACCTTGCGAATCAACTGATCAACACCGTGATCGATTAAAGAGAGCTCATTCTGAGTTGGCTCTCTGATCGAATCAGGGCCTTCTAAACTCTTCACTTGCTGGATCTCACCCATTAAATGCTTGAGCGGAGAAACCGATGCGAAAAAAAACAAAAAAAGAACTAAGCTCAGTAAAAAAATCCCAATTGCATGCGCCGCGACCGCAGCACGACTTCCCATGTGTGCCAGGGGAAGAAGCAAATCCAGAAAGCCGAAAACAAGGACCAACCCACAAAGAAGCCCAAATTGAAATGAAACCGATAGATCACCAAACCCCATCCTCCGAAGGAATCGGGGTAAGACGTGACCTTTTGTTTTTGAAGTCATTAAGGACTATTCTAAAACACTATTCCGGCTCGTGCCACTACTGCAAACACACTTGAAGTCACATTGTCGCCTGTTGGCGAGTTTGAAAACTGATAAAATGCGCCAGGAAAGAACCACCCCCAATCCAGCTGGAGCTGGAAAGTGTCATCCCAGTGAAAAGTCGTGCCGTAATCCATCTCCCACCCAAGAAACTTTTCCTGCGTCTTGGTGGTGGCATTGGCCACATACTGATGTTTCAAGTGGTTATAAAAATTGACGCCCGGCGCAGCGATTTCTTTGGCGCTAGCCAACATCCAGTTACCCCGAAAGCTCCACTTATGGGTCCTGAAGCTCCCTCCCCACGAAAGGTATTGAGCATTCACAATGGGATTATTAAAGGGAGAAACCAAAGAGTCGCCCTGAAGCGTCGGGTTATTCTGGGTATTGGGACCCGCAAAATTCGCTAACTGATAGTTGAACATAATCAATCCCAACCTATAATTGGGGTGAAAATAATAAGCCCGATATTTATCCGGAGAGTTGCCTGTAGTATCGAACTGACCTGGAGCTTGACCTGCCTTGAACGACGTCTCTAAAGAGTCTGAAATCTTCCAATTTCCCTCCAAAGCGACAGCAAAGGTTTTGTACTCAATCCCTCCGATGTCCCCGGAGGTAATCGGAGCCTCACCCGCGAGCGTAAAACTTCCAAACTTTTTCTTTCCATAAAGATCCCAAGTATTGAAGTTCATGCCCGCACCCACGCCAGGTGCTGCGACTGTTCCCACACCCAAAAACCCATATTTGGGATCCTGGGCTGCGCCCGCCAAACGCTTGACGAAATTCAAGCCTCCCTCGAACTCTTCGTCAGGATTTTCGTATTTCAACATCAGAGAGTAATCTTCAACCGTAGCCCCACCTACGACTGCTGTGCAGGTGGTTCCACCCACAACCGAACATGCTCCTCCAATATTATTCCCTGTCGAATACTTCACAAAGCTCGGAACAAACGAGAAGGCCCCAAATTTTGAAACAAGGCGAATGACATCCCCCGTGGACGGGTAACGATCCCAAATCTCTTCACCGCTGTTCCAAAATAAACCCAGTCCCCATTGAAGTGGCGCACGCCCTACCTGAAAAGTCCCCGCATCACTCATCAATTCAGCCCAGAAACGCTGTGCAGTAATCGCAGAGCCTCTTGACTGGGTAGAATAATACTGGTGTTGATCCTCGGTAGAGGGAACTGCATTTCCAAAAAAACCATAGATCGGATCAGAAACCCACCACTCCGATTTGATGTAAATATTATCGTTCACAATCAGCTTGGGCCTCAGCCGCAAAAAAACAGTCTGAAAGTCTGTGTTTGTGGAGCCCCCACCTGGGGTATAATATCCTTTTGCAGCCTGACGAATCCCATCGGTCGTCTCATTCGCGCTATCCATAGAATAATTGCGCACCCAATGCGCCTCGGACTTAAATTGCCCAGACCAATCGAGCTCCATCGCCTTGACGTCTCCCCCCT
>JAHFAC010000043.1 GCA_023250755.1 Bacteriovoracaceae bacterium
TAGACGATCCCTCTCCTTGGATCTGGGATTACGGAAGGTTCGTGATCAATCAGCACCTTTCCCTTTGTAGCTTGTTCCTGGCCTACGATGAGCCGAAGAAGAGTGGATTTTCCGCAACCGCTGGGCCCAACAACTGTGCAGAGTTCGCCGGGAGAAACCGAAAGGTCAACATTATCCAAAACCAATTTTAGACCATATGATTTATAGACGCTTTCCAAGAAAAGAAGGCTCTTTAACAAAAGCGGCTGCGGTGTAAGTGCCGGATCATCACCGTTTAGCGTTCGTACCACTTATACCTCCATTCAATAGCGCGCTGTAAGAGCAGGTCCATTCCAAATCCAAGGAAGGTCACCCAAAGTACGTAAGGGATGATAATGTCCATTGCCAGATATCGACGAACGAGGAAAATTCGATACCCAAGTCCATCAGTGGATGCAATGGCCTCGGCAGCAATCAAAAAAAGCCATGCCCCTCCCATTGACAGCCTCACCGCATCAATCAATCGGGGCATGAGTTCTGGAAGCACTATTCTGAAGGCCACCCCAGCGTTGCTCGCGCCCAAGGTAAATGCTTTCGTGATTAATTCCGACGGCGTAGCTTTTGCGGCACTATAGATGTCCCTTGAAATCATTGGGAAGGTTCCAATGAAAATCAGCATGACCTTCGCTAACTCGTCGACACCGAAAGTAATAAATAGAATCGGAAGAATCGCAAGCGGGGGAATAATAGAAATAAACGTGACAAAGGGCATGAGAAGAGATCTGAAACCGCCAAATAAACCGGTGAAGAGCCCTAGGAATAAACCACAAATCGCTGACAGACCTACTCCAAGTGCAAGACGCCTCAGGCTTGTAACTGTATCCTGAAGCATCAAATATTCACCCGAGCTTTTATCGGGCGTGAAGGCCATCATGTTTACGGCATCAACCATTTGACGAATGGTTGGCAACAGTTTGTCTTGGGGATTATCCGTCTGCCGAATATGAGACGCCACCAGATAGCCGATGATCATGATGACAAAGGGAATCGCAAGTAAGACCTTCCCTAACCATGGAGGAGGATCCGCATGCAGTCCCCAGAAAATCGGAACTCTTGGCATAGACACTCAAAGTTTCTTTTCCGCTGCCATTTGCATGTAGCTATCATCAAATCGCAATTTGACGTTTGCTTTATCCCCAAGCGTAGTGCCTCTTGGAAACAGAATGCCCACTTGATCCTTCGAACGAGCACCCTGACCAAAGAGACCATGATCAAAAGAGAATGTTCGGACGTAATCCATAGTATCAACCAGTTTTTTTCCACGGGTGAAGTCCGCAGCCTTCTTAGGTTCGTAAAACATCGCTGTGGTCTTAAGCTGTGCTTCGAACTCGTTAACAGTGCTTCCGGCTTTTTTAGCCATAAAGGTAATGGCCTCACCGCGACCAGAGTTCTTCGCGGTCATTGCTTGCATTGTTTCAAACCAAGCTCCAACCACGGCTTTCTTGAATGAATCTGGAGAATCCGTGCGAACTACCATCATATCGATGATCTCACCAGGTATCTTCGATGAATCAAAGAGCAGGTTAACTCCCTTAGCCTTGCGAGCGTTCATAAGGATGGGATTCCATGTCACTGCAACTCCCTTTGGATCAGACAAGAAAATAGACCCTATATCCGCATCACTCGTATTGACTAGGGTAACATCTTTCTCGTGCATGTGATTTACTGTCAAAGCCCGGCTGAGAAGGTAATGGGACACTGAGAGCTGCACAAGCTTTATGCTCTTTCCTTTAAGCTCGGCTAGACTCTTTTCTTTCTTGGTGATGACGCCATCGTTTCCATCTGAAAAATCGCCGACGATAAGTGCGGTGCTATCAACACCTCCCACAGCAGGGATAGTCAATGCATCCATGTTCGTCATAGTGCAACCTTGGTATTTACCAGCGGTGTAGAGATTAATGGATTCAACATAGTCGTTAATTAAGGTGATTTTTATTGCAATCCCATATTTGTCGGCCCATTTTTTGAGAATGCCATGTTCATCTGCATACGCCCATGGTTCCCATCCCGTGTAATGTGACCAACAAAGATCAAATTGTTTCTTTGCCTCTTCCGCCAGGACTGGTTTTGTGTATGAGATTAAAATCAAACTGAATACCAAGGTAGTTATTAGACGTTTCATATGTATTTCTCCTATTTACGGTTAGCTAAGATCAACACTGATCTTAGGTTTTGCTTTGTTTCCTTTATCCATTTTTTCAATAATTTTCTGGGAATCGGCAGTCAAGCGATCGAGTTCCAACACAGTGTTGGCCATCTGCGGAAGGGCATTGACTCTAAAGCTTGAGATGTCCTCCATTGCAGCTTTGATATCTGCGAATGCACTCTTAAGCGATCCCATATCCAACTGAGCACTGGACGCCTGTTTGTGAATTTGAGCCCCTTGAGTCTTAAGCCGACTCGCAGTGCTGGCAATCAGGTCAGAAGTCGTTTTATTGACACTCTCGACCTTATCAAGAACTATTTTTTGATTGGTGAGCGCCATCGCAACAGTCGCTCCGACTTGAAGAGCGCTTACGGTGACGTTCAATGCTCGATTGACACCTCTGGCAAGTTCGCGATTGTTTCGAATGATAATCTCCGTGCAGAGGACACCCTGTTGATTCACAGCAAGTTGTTGTTGGAGGTCAATAATACGTTGTCTCAGTGGAAAGAGTAACTCTTCCGCAACAAAGCGGTGCGCGTCGCTCCCTGCCGTGAGTTCTTTATCCATCTTATTCTGCAATTTTTGATCGATAAGTATAGCAAGCTGTATAGCCTGCTCGAGTTTCTTGCCCGTTTCTGCCATTCTCTTTTGGTCATCAGTTAGCGTGGTATTGTCTCGTTGAAGCTGGTCACGACCGATTTCCAAAGATCGAATTATGGCGGCAATTACAGTTTGGGCGCTCTCATATTTAGAAAAATATCTCTTCAGGGGTGTGCCAATTCCCGGAACCTTGCCAACCATGCGTGAAAACCAGCCTGGATCCAAATCAATCCGGCCTGGATCCAAGTCCTCTACTTCCATTTTCAGACTTATCAATGAATTCGAAACATCACCACCCTCATGAGAACGGGCAGAAAGGTCTTTTACGGGCCTCTGCAAAAGCTGGCTTTGTTGCGCGGCTTTTTTCTGCAACTCCAATCCCATATTTTCGACAGCCAACTTGCCATCATCTCGGGCTTTAACATCGGCTGGATCGAGGCTCATCAGAGCCTTGATGAATGCGTTAGCCTTTGCATCGAGTTCTTTGCTCGCTATTGGCTTTGAGTCGTCGCCTCCATCGACTAAACCCAGCTCTTTTTTGACTGTTGCTACTTCCGGGACCTTAAGCACAGCTGTTTGTTCTGCAATTTCTGCCATAACCATCTCCTTCTCTCATTTCATATAAAAATCATTGTCTCAAAAAGCTTTTGCCCGTTTGGCCAATTCTTCCAACTCCTCTGTCGCGGTAGACAAGTCCACTCCGGTTTGATCACCTTTACCATGCAAGGCAGCGACTGAAGCATTCGCTTTCGCTAACTGAGTGAGTGCTTGCTCGTTGTAAGTGAGCAGTTCGTTGACCCGATTCATCTGCTCCTCTCGCAAGGCCTGTCTTGCCCTTAGTGTCTTACTTTCCTCTTCATCTGCCCTCTTCGTCAAATGTTTTAATTTTTCAAGAGCTTTGAATCGGTTAGCAATATACGCTGGATCAATTGAACTAATGCTCTTGAGTCTAAGGGAGATGCTCTTAAGATTATCCAAAACCGCAAGGTTTACCTGTTCGGCAGTCATCAAAAACCGATTGAATGTAACCTCGCGTGAATCCAGCCTATCGGCAAGGATTTCCTTGAAATCTTCAAAGCTCGTCCGAATCAGGTTTAATTGATCTAACGCTTGCTTGGCATACGCCTCCGCGTCCGCGGGCAGCTTCATTTCTTTTAAATTACATTCCATTGATTTCAGAAGTTCAGCCATAGCCTTTTCACCGTTCGTATGCATTCGGAAGAAGTACTGGCGTAAAAAAACATCTTTTCTCAAGAAATAATTTACAGCCCAGCTACTCGCGCCAATTGTAAGTCCACCGATTGCAACTCCAGCAGTGATGGCAGACGCCCCGAATAGTACTGTTGTCAATGTGCCTAAAACTCCAATGGCGGTAGGAAAAAGAGTCAGTGGATGTTGAAGACTCTCATTAAGGACAATTTTTGAAGTGGTTGAACGTTCATCCATCCTAAAATGCCTCTGAAACCAGAGTCAGTTCCACCCTTGGTAGTCTGTATTCATAAGCTCGATCACCTTCTCCTGGGTCTCGCAAAAGTGGATGATCTGAGCCCAAGCCAACTGCGCGTAGTTGGTTCGGGTCAGTCTTATGAAGTTCTAAGATGTAGTTACGGACAGACTCGGCGCGAGATAAGGAGAGTGCACGATTTGCTTCGAGGTCGCCGCGAACACCCGTGTGGCCTTTGATCAAGACTCGAAAATTGGGATAGTGATCAAGATTAGATACGACTTGATTTATTTCTTCTTTACCCTCCGCACTGAGGTCTGAAGTTCCACTCTGAAAGGTAATGGGTCGCACCCTTAATGTTCCTACTTCGGTCAGCGTTTCCCATTGATCAAGCGTTAGGGTAGCAAACTTTTTTTCTGTCGAAAGGGATGCCTCGCCTGTAGACCCAAACTGGGAAATTTCCTTAAGTAATTCCTCTACGAAATATCGATATTGTAATCGATATGGATCGTGATCGGGAAGTGGGTTGGTGGGGAAGTCTTTGTGATCCAAAAGAATTTCGACTGTAGAATCAATAGTCTCAACTAAATTTTCTCGGGATTGTCCATCAATTGCAATTCCGAACCAGTCGCGAGCATTTTCAGTTAAATTGAACCACCGTACCCCCTTCAAAAGGGCGGAGGACTTTTGGCTTGAGAGTTTAGTCGCAGATTGAATCTCTTCTAGCAAGAGGTCCGGTTGGTCACGATATGCTTTTAGCGTATGGAAATATTGTGAGAGCACGGTTTTGGCGCGATCGGGATATTTCTTGGCGTACTCCCGATTCACCACAAGAATATCGACGATGAGTTTACGAGTGTCTTCCGTACCCAGAAGCTTGACGAATCGTGTGTCTTCGAGCACACGAGAAACATCTGGCTCCCAAAGCACTGCCGCATCCACCTTGCCCGACTCGAGTTGTTTACGAGCATCCTGCGAACCGTTCACTTCCACACGCCAGGAACCGCGCTTGTCTCTGAGCGCTGGAATATCGAAGTGGGATGAGATTGATTTTAACAAGTGTTCGCTTGGTGAGCTTGGCGTGAATGCTATTTTATAGCTCGACTTAATTTTGAGCTCCTCGATTCGAGAAATATGATCCTTTCGGCCAATGATCGCATCTCCACCCTTTGATTCGTCTATGACCGCAACTATAGTTCCTGGAAATTCCTCTCGAGCACCGTTTAGGATGTAAGAATCGACAGTGGCTACGGCAAAATCGAGGTTTCCAGCGTGGAACTTTTTCATTCGTCCCGGGTAGTCGGCATTATCGTCTTGGCACTGGAGAAGTATACCAGAATTATGCAGACGTTTTCGCAGTTCCCTGCCACAAAGAGGGATGTAACCCACCCAATTATCAATACCGATGGTGACGATACCTTGTGCCCGCCCAGAGTCTGATGTGATCAGCTGGCCCCCTTTGATAATATGTGGACGAGCGAAGTAGAAGCCTACGATTCCGACTGACCCTACAATAATAAGTGTGAGAAATAGCTTGAGCCTTGTGTTCATGCGTCAATGTTGGGTCTTTACAAAACCGTCTAGGTTGAATGAAGTGGCTTCAGCCAACACTTCGGTAAGTCCTTGTCGCAGCTCTTCTGGACTCGTGGCTGAAACATAAAAAACTCTACCTTTCTGATTGAGTGCGTGGTTTTCACCAATACAAAAGCCGATGGTGTGTAGCAGAGTTGGTGAATTTGCGAGAAGAGCTTCCACAGCCGGGCGTGGATCTTCACCCTCGCTAGGGTCACCGTCGGTAACAATGACTAGGTGATATTCACCATAGCCCATTTGTCGCGCCGCTTGTTGAGCAAGCTTTTTAGACGCCAAAGAAACTGCACTTTTTAGAGGAGTTCCTCCGTTCGCACTAATACCATCAATTTGAGAAAAGAATTGTGGTCGATTTTCAGTGCCAAGTGGCAAGCGTTCTGAAAGTCCCTGACCATCAAACACAGCTAGACCAATATTGGCGTCATTTGGAATCTTAGCAGCAAACTCTTGAACTGCTTTTTTTGCCACAGTTATTTTCTTTTGATTATCTGCACATTCCATACTTTCCATGCTCCCTGATCCATCGAATACTATGTAATAGTTCTTAGCTGATCTTCGTTCCAGAGGCTCGACAGTTGCGTCGGCAGGGAGTTCAGCAGGCCAGGCCAGGGTTGGAAAATTCTTTTGCACTCGAGGAGAGGATCCACTGTTTGAATTCCTATTTTTGTTGTTTATCAAAATCAGAAAGACAATCAAAATGATAGCTATAAAAACCCAACTCCATTTTTTCATGATATTACCCTTCTATAGCGACTGAAATACATTTTCTTCCGCTTCAACTTGAATAATTCGAAATTCCACTCGCATATTGCTAAGCCAATCTTTTTCGGATTGAGGAGCACATGGATCCTCTCCGCATATTCCCGTTTTCGGGTGCTCGATTCCTTGTCCAACAACAGCGAATTGGCCAGGATCAACTGCAATCCCAAGAGATTTTGCATATTGAAGCAAGTTGTCTCGCACAGCTCCTGCGCGGGTTAAGCTAAGATTCTTGGCGGATTGCCGAATGCGGGACAATACAATTGGACTTTCACTTTCCTTCTTTTTCTTTAGATACCCTAGTGGGTCGGAATGTCCTTCTACCGTAATTACGGCCCCTCCGTATGTTGCGGCGAGGCTTACAGCCTTCTTGAATGCATCAGCGTAATCTGCCGCACGGAAGGAATTTTGATTTGGCTTGAACAACACCTCAAAGCGGAAGAGTTCGCCTTCGGGCTTGTTCTGAGCACTTCGTTTAGCAGCGACTTGAGCTACTTTATCAGCATTGAAGTGACTCGCTTCAGTATGTGAAACATTTTTAAGATCCTTTTTGAGAACATTGTAGTCCCAACCTGCAGCTTTTACTTTGGCTGCCTTAGTCAAAAGACCTGCACCGGTCAGAGTTTCTTGGATCTCCTGTCCCAAATGTTCAAAGCTCCTTGGATTTTTCGGGTCAGCAAAAAACTTCATATTTCCAGTCCAACCCGCAAAACTCGCATCGCCATACATACCCGCAGTGTCAGCCATGGCCTGTTCGCTATCCATGAGGAGGCGGGCCGATGCTTTCATCGTATTTTCATAGTCGGTTTTTCGTTGAACCTTTGCTCTGACAAGTGAGGCAAGGTCTTCTTGTGCAATCAACAACCCCTGCACAAACTTCATTACGTCATTGCGATTTGCAGCAAAAAAATCCGACCGGACGGCGTATACATCTGAGATAATTCGATTCGCAGTTTTCGTTGAAAGTAAAATCCTGGCCCCCTTTACAGAATCCTCTGCGCCAGTTCCGACGGTACCATTGGAAGTGAGTTTGAGAGCATCGGGGATGATTACCATCGCGGCATCAATGTCTGATTTGTAAATTGCTGTCATTGGAGTTTGATTCGTTCCGGTAAGATCTTTTGTCCAGCGGATCTTGACGTCTTTCATGCTCAGACCGGCGTCCTTCAGAATCTTTCCTAGATAATCAATGTGTGGACCATACGTTTGAACAGCAATCGTTTTGCCTTTAAGCTGATTGGGGCTCTGAATATTGCCCTTGACGACCATGGCATCTCCACCAGCTGACCAGGTGAGTTGGTAGACCACAGTCATCCTTGTGCGAGGATCTTGGTTTGCAACCTCTCCCGCCAAATGAATCATGGATAGCGTGCCCCTTAGATAAGGCGATTTGCAGCTCAAATAGGATTTCAGTTGATTGGCAAAAACATCTTCACGGAAAAGCTTGAACTTTAGTCCCAATTTATCGAAGATACTTCCTGAGCCAGTCTCTGCCTGATTACCGTTGGCGTAAATCGTTGCAATGTCGCCGCCCCACGTAATTAGAGGGAGTGAGATTGGCGAGGTTGAGCTGCAATCCTCGACTGGCGTTTTCACTGCTTGACTCAGTGGAGTTGCATTTTGGAACTCAACGTCGGCCAAAGCTAGGGGAAGATTGACACCTGAAATCGACAGTCCAAGCACGATAAAAAGAAATCTTTGGGCAAGCCACGAGTGGAGCATAATTGCTAGTCTCCTTTGTAATTTATGTTCGGGTTTAGTGTAATGCAATTGCTCAGATTTTGCTAGCTCTTAACAATCAAACACCGCTACACTAAGCGTTTATGGGAAATGACAAAGGGAGTTCCTCCCACAATCTGACGGTGGAAGAAGAACAAATGCTACGAGATACGTGGGGCGACGCACTGTATTCCCAGATCAAAGCGCGCCTCACTCAGAACCCACTTTCCTCAGAAGAAGATCAGATAGAGGCTTCCAACAAGAGTGGGTTCAAACCAAAAGAAAATACTGAAGCAAAGTCTGACCCTCCGCCACCTGTGGAAATACGACGCGATAACCTTATCGGACAGACTGCTGCCAAAGCGGCTTTGGATCAAGCAATATCAATTGCCCGCCTCAATCATGAGCGATTGGCGCGAGGGCTTCCACCTCTTCAAGTTACTTTGCACGCCACATTCGCCGGAAGCCCCGGAACCGGGAAAACCACCTTTGCCCGTTTTTATGCCCAGGAGATAAAAAAACTTGGATTACTTAAGACTGGTCATCTGATTGAAGTCTCACGCGCTGACTTAGTTGCCGAGTTTGTAGGACAGACTGCATCGAAAACTCAGACCGTTGTACAGAAGGCGCGAGGAGGAGTTCTCTTCATCGACGAAGCGTATTCTCTTAAGAACTCAAAGGAAGATACATTTGGCCAAGAATGTATTGATGCGCTAGTCAAGCTCATCGAGGATTTTCGAAATGAACTCGTCGTCATTGTGGCTGGTTATACGGAAGAAATGCGTAATTTTTTGCACCAAAATACGGGCCTAAAGAGCAGAATTCCACATTTTATAATGTTCGAAGACTATTCAGATAATGAGCTGGGATTGATTTTTGATTCTATGCTTCAAAAAATTGGTCTGCATCTCGCCGCTGCTAACCGCAGCTTTGTTATTCGAAAAATTGCTAAAAAAAGAAATGCTCGAAGCTTTGGTAATGCTCGCGAAGTGCGGAATCTACTCGAGCAGGCACTATCGCAACAGGCCGTTCGACTCACAGGAAAGGATTTGAAAACAATTCCCCAAGATGAACTTACAACACTAATCTATTCAGATTTCACGGACTCACCGACTGATAATCAAGAGTTGCCGTCCGAACCAAAAACGCCCGACGCCCTCGCACGTCTCGATGCTCTTACCGGTTTAAGTTCAGTTAAATCTGAAATCCACAGACTTTCAGATTTTCTGAAATTGAATCAGAAGCGATTAACAGGAAAAACTTTCGAGAATCCAAATCTTCATTTCGTATTCACTGGGAATCCAGGCACTGGAAAATCCACTGTGGCTCGCTTGCTTGGAGAGATTTATAGGGAGATGGGACTTCTCGCGAGCGGTCACCTGGTGGAAACCGATCGATCAGGGTTAGTAGCGGCATATCAAGGTCAAACAGCGATCAAGACACGCGAAAAAGTTCAGGAAGCGTTGGGAGGTGTGCTCTTTGTGGATGAAGCTTACACCCTTGCCGGTCGTGAGGGACTTCTCGGCGGCGATAGCTATGGCCAGGAGGCTATCGATACTCTCCTGAAGTGCATGGAGGATTATCGAGGTAAATTTGCTGCCGTCCTGGTTGGATACCCTACCGAGATGGAAAAATTTTTGAATTCGAATCCAGGTTTCAAGAGCAGAATCGCTAGTATCGTGAAATTTCCTGATTTCACAATCGATGAGCTAACCTCAATTGCCGAACAGTACGCAAAGATGTCTGGTTTTATATTTGGCAAGGGCGCTTCATCTGCGCTTAAGTCTTTGCTTGAGCAACACCGAAAGGATGTGCGGAACTTCGGAAACGCACGTGATGCACGCAATCTCGTAGAGACAGCATTCAAATGTCAGGCAGAGAGGCTCACAAAAACAAAGGATATTGCTGCACTGACACAAGATGAGCTC
>JAHFAC010000394.1 GCA_023250755.1 Bacteriovoracaceae bacterium
CCCAGAGGGTTGCCCGTGGGATCGCGCCCAAACTCATCAAACACTCAGACCTTATCTCATTGAAGAAGCCTATGAAGTTCTCGAGGTCCTCGACCAAATCCATACCTCCAAAGACCTCAAGAACGAAAAAATACGCCAGGATTTTCGCGAAGAGTTAGGTGATCTGTTGATGCAGGTTCTTCTTCACTCCCAAATGACGAGCGATGAGGGAGTCTTTGACTTTTTTGACGTCGCTCAAGGTCTCAACGACAAGCTCATCCGTCGCCATCCCCATGTTTTTGGCGACGTCAAGGCCGAAAACGCAGAGAGCGCACTCAAGCATTGGGAAAAGAAAAAAGCAGAAGAAAAAGCGGCAGGACTCGGCACAACCTCTGTAAAAGACACGAGCGTTCTGAGTGGACTCCCTAAGGCACTCCCCGCCCTCCAACGCTCGGCTCGACTGATCGAAAAAGTGACGAAGGTCGGCTTTCAATGGAGCGATTGGAAAGGCCCGCTCGAAAAGGTGGATGAAGAACTTAAGGAACTCAAAGCTGAACTCGACCCGTCCAGTGAGTTGGCTCTTTCTGAACCCACTCGCAAGAAAATCGAATGGGAGTTGGGTGATCTGCTCTTCAGCCTGTGCAACGTGGCTTATCTTGCTAAGATCAACCCAGAAGACGCACTGCGAACAACACTCGAGCGCTTTGAAAAACGATTTCGCCATGTTGAACGACGCTTGACAGAAAACGGGAAAAAACCCGAAAATTCGACTCTCGAAGAAATGGATCAATACTGGGATGAAGCCAAGCGCACCGAAAAAGAAAAAAACTAAGGGAGTGCTCTCGACTCACACCCGGCATCGCGAAAATCCAGCCCACATCTGGGGACTCACCGGGGGAATCGCCTCCGGAAAATCCCTGGCCGCGCGCTTTTTCAGGGAAGCCGGAATACCCGTCATCGATGCCGATCAGATCGCACGAAGCTTGAGCCAGGCAGATGGGAGCGCTTACGAACCCATTGTTCAACGCTTTGGCACCGCGGATCGGGCGCGTTTGCGAGAAATCATTTTCTCGGATCCGAAAGCTCGCAAAGATCTCGAGGCCATCCTCCATCCCCTCATCCAGGCGGAGAGCATGAGACAGATTTTAGATTTAGCTCAATCACAACAGGCCCTAGGTCACCCTCCCCTCGTTATTTACGAAGCCACACTGCTTGTCGAAACCGGGCGCTACAAAGAATTTGATGGCCTAATCGTCATCCAGGCCCCTCGAGAGATCCGCCTCAATCGCCTCTACCTTCGTGATCGAACGGACCCCTTCATGGCAGAGAGGATTTTTTCTGTTCAAGCCGCGGACGAAGAACGCAGAAAAGTCGCGACTCATGTTTTAGATAACTCCGGTTCACCCGAGGAGTTGGGGGAAGCAGTAAAAAAGCTGGCAGGGGAGATCAAGAGGCTTTTTCAAAAATAATTTTTGTACAAAGCTTAAAGGGTTTTAGAAGGCGGTCTAGTGTTTCTGGCTTCAAGCTCCTCCTTCCCTTGACAAACGAAACAATATTAGACGAAGGCACTCCAGTAGCTTCTGCAAACTCTTTTACTCCCATAATCTGAATAGTCTGACGAAGAGCGTCTTCAGCGCTTAGGCCGTCTTCACCCATCATAAGAGAAGCAATAAATTCTTGCGCATACTGAGGGCGTCGAAGTCGATGACTCAGATCCTCATTATAGCTAGGAGTTCTTCTCATGGTAATCCCTCCAATATTCAATCGCTGAATACTCCAATCCAACTCCTCAAACCATTTATTAAATGGCTCAATGCCAGTGGATACGAGGTATTTTTTAATTTTCCTCATAATCCATTCCTTAAGTTATCAAAATTTATAACTTTAATCAAGCTCCATTTTATTCGAAACATGCCAGTGATTCTGCAGACTTCATGCTTTTTATTATCGTTTAATGCTTCACTGAATGATTTAATTTCAGACTCTAAATCCGAAACTCAGATCTCCCCACTTCTCAATATTACTGTTGGACCGGTTGAAGATTCGTTTTTGTTTATATTGAAAAATTTTGCAAATTTGCTGGGCAAGGAGTAGATGCGCACATGAGTTACCCGCTCTCCTCGTTCTCAAATCGATAATTTTACTCATTTTGCAATTCTGGCTATTTTGTACTATACTCCAAAATAGACGCGTCTGATTTGGAGTATAGTACAAAATAGCCATATCGCTTTAACCAGGACAGGCCAAATGATACTGGGTCCTGTATCCCCTCATCGCCCCAAATTGGCCTCAGAGATTATTTTCAAGCAACTTCGATAGCGCAATGCAAGCTTTTCCAAACTTGCTTCTGAGCCAACAGATTTCTCCTCTTTCGATAATGCCGCCAGTTTTGCAAGAGTATCAACCACAGTTTTCCCATGGCGGGTCTCAGCTTGCCCTGCCCTCTCGATGCCGAATCCCTTGCGAAATTCGTCCATATTTCCAGCGCGCCGAGCTGCTTCATCGGGATGATCCAGGATCTCGCGCGAAATTTTGCCAACCTCAGCCTGATCCCCCGTCCACCAGGCTAGCTCTTTCGCATCAAACAAACGGATATTGGATCTTTCCTGGCCACCGTTGATATCAAGAAGGATAATGCTAG
>JAHFAC010000044.1 GCA_023250755.1 Bacteriovoracaceae bacterium
CTTTCCCGAAGCGTCTCTCGCCACTGCCCAACACGATAAAAATCCTGCTTCACCTGCTCCTTTGAAATAAGGCGTCCTTTTTGAACGTAGCGTTGACAACGGGAATTATAAATTCCAAAGCGTGACGCAAGCTCTACTCCAGTTTGGCATTCCCCTATCAGGGCATTGACTTCACCCCCTACGCTCTCCAGTGTTGCCAGGATATATTTTCCTGCAGTCAGCTCTGGATCATAGGGATCCCATGCGGGGCGTGAGATGGCATGAGTTAGCTCATGTGCAATGTCGAGCACCTGGTTCAAGAGAGATTGGTTTTTTCGGACATAAATTGTAATACGTCGCTCACGGGTTTCTTTACCCGTGAGTGG
The DNA here is from genome assembly GCA_023250755.1 of Bacteriovoracaceae bacterium. Lineage (GTDB taxonomy): Bacteria > Bdellovibrionota > UBA1018 > UBA1018 > UBA1018 > JAHFAC01. The sequence goes on from JAHFAC010000044.1 coordinate 366, forward strand.
ATTGAAGTGGCGAGTAAGAACAGCATTGGTCCTTGAGACCTCACCCCATTGAAAAACCTCTGCCAGCTCCCCTTCCTCTTGAAGCCCGAGATGTTCCCTCAGTTTGCTGAGAAGGCGATCTCCTGTGGGAGTTTCTTTCAGAACACTGAGCGCTGTTTCCAGAGTCATAGGGGATCCATCGGTATTTTTTCTCTCATCTGAAGCCAAGTGACTTCCGGAGAGCAATACCCCGAGTCCAATAACGATAATCCAGGTTCGATCCCTTTCCATGGAGTTCCTATCGGAAACCCATCCATCAAATCTGAGAAAAACTCGGGTACGTATTTTGGGACACACCTGAGCACACAACTGTCTAAAGAATAGACAGGAGTGGCTTCGGGCCGAGTGTCCACTCATCTGTAACCTCTCATCATTTAAAGCTTTTTCTTGGCTATTTTTATTGAGATCGCACTTTCAATGGGCATAGAGCTTGCTCAGATAGGAGACGGGCAGTAGCAGTGCGGAAAAGGTGGTTAAAAAGATGATGCGTCGTTTGATGTTGAAATATTCTTACCTGGCAACTCTCGGAATTCTTTGCTTCTCCGTGCTCGGTTTGACTTTTCCAAATCTCATCGGACGAACGACAGCGGGTCTTCCTTCTTATAAAAACTGGGGGCTCGTCAATACTCAAGCTAAATCCCATATCCAGGCACTCGATGCTTGGAAAATTGAAGAAGGGAGCCGCACTATCGTAGTGGCAGTGATTGATACGGGTTTAGATCCGAATCATGCGGACCTTGCAAAAAATGTTTGGCATGACACAAAAACATCGCACTTGTCTTTTATCAATGGCGTCTATGGCTGGAACTTTGTCACCGATAAACCTAATCCTATGGACGATCACGGCCACGGGACTCACGTTGCGGGAATCATTGGTGCAGTTGCTAACCCAAAAACTGGAGTGAGCGGCGTGGCACACCGAGTGTCCATCATGTCAGTAAAATATTACTCCGATTCGAACCCAGGGGCGATCAATCTTAGAAATACAGTGAAAGCCATTAACTATGCGGTAGAGCATGGTGCGAAAATCATTAATTATAGCGGAGGTGGACCCGAATTTTCAGAAGATGAATACCTGGCGATCAAAAAGGCAGAGGCAGCCGGCGTGCTCTTTGTAGCGGCTGCTGGTAATGAGCATCAGGACATCGATCGATCAGAAAATTATTATTACCCCTCGGCCTATCGGCTAAGCAATATGATCTCAGTAGCAGCGACCGATATTAACAATAATCTTTTACGTTCTTCAAATTGGGGCAAAAACAAGGTTGATGTCGCGGCTCCTGGCGAAAACATCTATAGCACCCTCCCAGGCGGTCGGTATGGTTATATGTCTGGGACCTCTCAAGCCACTGCTTTTGTGACGGGCCTTGCAGCACTTCTCTTGTCTCAAAACCCCGCTTTAAAGCCCCAGCAGATCAAAGAAATTGTTTCTGCCTCCTCAGATCGACTTTCTCAACTCGGGGGCAAAGTAGCCAGTTCAGGTCGAGTGAATGCTTACAAAGCCCTTCTCTGGTTAAGAGAACACCATGCCAGTAAACTCAGTAATGGACTTTTGGCTCAACACCCGACCTCTTTTATTTCAACACTCACCTCTCCCCAAAACCAAGAATAAGGGTTACGATAAGCAAATCGTGAAATCTTTAAAGCAGTTCGCCCCAAACAGGCGAACCCTCTTGAGCGCCCTATTTATAGTTTTAGCCTTTCCTCCTTGGAATTTGGCTTTTTTGATTTGGATTGCCCTCGTTCCCTGGCTTTCTGTGATTGAAAAAGCAGAGAACTGGAAAAAAGCATTTTTTCAGGGGGTATGGCTCAGCTTCTTTATGACTCTTGGGGGATTTTATTGGATTGCTTCGGCATTGAATGAGTTTGGGCAGATTCCCTGGTCCATGAGCGTGGCTTGCCTTTTAATTTTCTCCCTTTTTGCTCAATTCCAATTCTTGATTTTTGCGCCGTTGCGAAATGCTCTCCGCAGGGCTTATCCGCTCCCTATCTTTGCCAAGTGGCGATCGCTCGCCATGGTTGCATTCTTGACGTTTCTTTATACGGGAATTGATTGGCTGGTCCCGAAGCTTTTTAAGGACACGCTTGGCCACAGTCTTTATCAAGCCGTGTACTTGAGGCAAATAGCCGATCTGGGGGGGGGATTTCTCCTTACCTCTTTGATTTACTTTTCAAATGAAACCATTTGGGAGTTTTTTCATCGATTTCGCACTCGCCGTGAGCCCAGCGCTTGGCCTTCCCTCTTAGCCAGTGCCCCAGGAATCTTCAGTCTCGCTCTGCTCTTGGGGATGAGTTTTGTTTATGGTTTTACTCGCCGCAATCAAATCCTTGCTCTGCAAAATAAACCTATCCGCACTCTTCAGGCGGGGATAATCCAGGCTAACATTGGGGATTTTGACAAGCTTGCCAGCGAGAGCGGAGTCCGCGGAGCTGCAGAGAGGGTGCTCACCACGTTCTTTGGGTTATCAGATCGAGCACTGACTATGAGCCCCAAGCCTGAAGTTCTAATTTGGCCAGAGACGTCTTACCCTTCTACTTTTAGAACCCCTCAGACGGCAACTGAACTCTCCCGAGACCAAGCAGTGGAACATTATGTCCGGGATCGGGGAATTCCGCTTCTTTTCGGCGGATACGACCATAGCGCCGGAAAAGATTTTAATGCCTTCTTTTTCCTCAATCCAAAACCTATCGCAGGCCTCAGTGGCGAGGGAGATTTACAGATTTACCGGAAAAATATTCTTCTTCTTTTTGGTGAGTTTATCCCAGGCGTTGAATTCATCCCCCCATTGAAAAAAGCCTTTCCTCAGGTGGGAAATTTTGGGCGAGGGCCCGGCCCCGAGATTTTTCGCCTCTTTACGCCGTCTTCTGGTTTCTCCTCCTCACCCGCTCAAGCGGTCACTGTGAACCCGGTCATTTGTTATGAGGCGCTCTTCCCTTCTTATATCCTCACTGCCGTTCGAAATGGGAGTCAGCTCATTCTCAATATTACAAACGACTCTTGGTTTGGGCCCTATGGTGAACCTCATCTTCACCTCGCTCTTTCTGTCTTTCGAAGCATTGAGTCGCGACGTCCCCAGTTGCGCGCCACCAATACCGGAATTTCTGCTTTGATTTTGCCTGATGGAGAAATTACCCATCGCTCCGGGATCAGCACTCAAGAAATTTTAAATATAGGTGTGCCTATTCTCTCCCCTATTTCTACTTTAATGTTGTCTTTGGGTGATTGGTTTGGCCCGACTAGCTTGGTGCTCAGCCTTCTCGGCGCTGCAATAGTGGGATGGTTAAAATCCCGCCGCATGACCATTTCTTGAACAGAGTATGGAATTTAACATATTGTAATTATTGATTTTATACCATTACCCACTCGGCATGCCGCTTGCTTATTTATTCAGTAAATCAATTGGAGAAAAGCTGTGAAAAAGCTCAGACTTGTTATTTTTACATTCTTTGCACTGATTCCGCCGATCTTAATTGGATGCGGAAACGTCACAAATTCAAGAAATCTCTCACCCATTTTCTCAACGAACAAAAGCACCAATGGAGGTGAGTTTTCTCCCGAGACTCTTCTGGGTATTGAGTCAGAGCAGGGCGAATACACCTGCCCTAAGGCAAATAATGTTACACCAAAGTATGATTGGGACTTTGACGGAAGCAACCGTTACCGCGTTTGCATCAGTCAAATCGCAAATACTAAAATTTTAATTTTTGGCGAGCCTAGCGAAAAGGAGAAATCAGGCTCGATCTGTGTCTTCCCAGCTAATATTGATCGAGACGGAAAAGTTTTTGTAAACATCGAAGCAAATAAATCACCGATGGTCCAATGCGGTCAGTCGACTGAAATGGGACTTGCGGCTAATTTTGCATCTTCAGGGAATTCAGCGATCTTCAATGCAGTGTTCATCGTAGAACATCAAAATCTTGATTTAATGAGCAAATGCTTGAATCCTGATCCCTTAAAAGGTGGGACTAATTTTTACTTCTGCCCAGCCTATTCATATGGCCGGATTCGTTAATGGACCAATTGACTTGAACTCGGTCGGCCTGCGTGACCCACTTCTTGCTCACCCCGGCGATAAAACTCCATGATTTTTTGATCTCGGGTTGGAAATGCATCCACAATCTCGATCTGCTCATCATCTTCTGTTTCTCGTGCGACAATAATGAACCACATTGCAGGGCGCTCCTCAGGATAGTGGCGAATAAAGTGGTACATGCGACGAGTTTCCTCTGCCACGCCTTTTAAGCTCCAAACCTCATCCGGAGTTTCGAGCGTTTCATCTACACAGCTTTGGTAAAGGGCGTAGTCCTCTGTGGGAATATCGTCTTTGCGGCGATCCTGCATCACTTGGGCACGTAACGTCTCTTCCTCTGTCCATGGCTCGGCAAGACCATCCGTCACCTCTGTCTGATCTGAACTCTCTCCTTTTTTATCTTTGTTTACGGTATGGCGAGTTCGTTCCATACGATCTCCTTTTCGATAGTAGTCTACCATGGCAGCATCTTTGGTGGGGAAAGCAAGAAAAAGAAAGCTCGGATCACCTCTCAAGAAAAGGCAAATACAAATGTACCAGATGGGATTTTCTCCAGGCTGAAACTCTGAAATTAAAGTATATCGTAAATCTCCGCCTGAAGTGGTTTCATGCCAGGTTTCATCTGACTCCTCAAGAGTCAACCAGCGCAAATGAGCAAGCGCTTCTTTTTCTTCTCCAGTCAAATCTTCACGAGAAAGAATACGCTTGTATTCTTTCTCCAAGCGCTCAACCTCAGGTGTGAAATAGCGGGTGATGCATTCCTCAGTACAAAAAATCCTACCCACCTCCTCTTCAACAAAAAGAGCTGAATCTTTCGGATGGAGAGGTCGGGTACAAAAAAAACAAGCATTCTGCCGTTTCTTTAGGGCAGATTTACGCTCTCGCCTGCGTCTTTCAGGACTCGCCCTGGCCGAACCTTTCTTTGAGGGAGGCCTGCTCATACTCAGATATTGTACCGGTCGTTTCCGCGTAGAGTCAAATAGGCCCTATAATTTGCCTGTGTCTTATTAGACTCTTGACCTTTATCCGTGCGCCAAACTTTTGGCGATTGCGCCAATGCGAGGTAAAAGCTATTTTATTAGAGAAGAGTAGAAAATTCCCACGGAAGGGAGAGATTTATAGCGATTACGCCACCATCGGGAACGCCCGACTTCACTGCAGCTTTTGCCACTGGCTTTGGAGCCCATCCCAAAAAATCTCAACTTAAGCAAGATCCTGAGTCGCGAGCCCATGAGGCTGAGCAAGAGGCTCAAAACAGAATTAATCTTGCGGCTCAACGGGCTCAAGAAGCCGAGAAGGAACTCGAGCGCCGCTCGGACACAGTACATGACGAGTACATTCGCCGCACTGAAAATGAAGAAACCCGGCAAGAAGGAGCCCTTGAGGCAGAGAGAAACAAAGGGTATCAAGCCATTCGAGAGCTGCAGCGGGCGCAACAGGCCGAACTCAATCGTGTCAAAAGAGAGGGCGAGGAGGAACTCCGCAGGGCACAAAATTACTACCGTGATACGATTTATGGCACTCAAAGAAAGGGTGACCAGGAACTTAATGAAATTCGCATGTCCCATGGGCGATCCACCGAGCATGAATTAAAAACATCTCAGAACGAAATTGATTTTCAGCGAAATGAAAATATTCGCCGGGCTGATGATCTAAAGAACGAGCAGGATCAGCGCTACAGCGCCCTGACGGATGCTTCGCAGAAGCAATACGAAGAGATGAAAGTGAATGCCGAAGAGTCGTCCCGTCAAGCCAATCAGCATTTTCAGGAAAGTTACAAAAAAACCCTAGAATTGCACGATGAATCGCTGAAAAATATCCAAACTAAAGTGGGAGAGACCTTAAGAGAGCTTCGCGGCAGCACCGCACAAAAGCTGGCGGCTTATAGCAATCGTCAAAAAGATCCTTTTTATAAGTTAGTGGACCTTGACGCTGATCTGAGTGAAACCAGTGACGCTTTTATCTTGCGTGCTACTGTCCCATTACATGAACAAGAGAGCATTGCTGTAACGGTGAGAGGAGACCAGGTGGTGGTCAGTGGGCGAAGGCGTAACGAGGAGAAGCTCGAAATAGAGCCAGGGCACGAACTCGTTACAGCGGCTTACCAGTCTTTTAGTGAAAGCTACCCTTTAGATTGGCCCGTCGAAGCGCGTGGGCTGAGTCGAAACTTCGAGGGGGATCAGTTAATCGTCACAATCCCCAAGAAAAATAGTCATCAAGAATGGATTCAAAAACAAAAACCACATGCAGAGCCGACTCGCGCTGAACGACCTGAATTCCCTGAAAATTTGCCCATTCCTCGGCCGACAAAACCAAAACCGACATTGACTTAAATGGGATTATTCACGGGTCAGTTCTTCTAACTCCTTGAGCATGAATTTCAATCGATCATGCAGCTGGTTTAGGGTCTGTAAGTTATTTTTTAAACTATTCAGTGCATTGCTCGATGACATCAGGTGTGCGTTTGCTTGTAATTGGGACTGCACTGTTTTGGCCGCAATTCTAGGTTGAATCAGTTCCACGGGTCGATATTTTTCAATCTTAATGGAATCCACCTGATTGCTCGCCTGATTATTAACCTGTGTGTAAACTTGGGAGTGAACCTGAGAGTTATCCTGAGAGTTATGAAGATCCTCTGCTTTCAAAACTTTTCCACTCGTAACTCCTTGCAATGGGTTGAGTGAACCCACGGGATGCTTCTCTTTCTCCTTTTGATACATTCGATAGAGGTTTGAATAGACAAAGGCAAACTTCTGACTTCGATCACGGGTCGCTGACATGTTGAAAATCTCCTCTCGACTTCTGCTTTAACTCCACTGAGGTGTCTGATTCCGCCTAAACACCTTTTTTCCGCTTCTACTTTGCCTAGCTCAGAAAAGGCATCTTGCCTCCTCAGCTAAGCAGACTCACACCCTAGATTAGAGCAATCCAAGTGCCAGTTTCGGAACCCTAGTGAAACTTTTTTATATGATAAAATATTCTTTAAAATCAAATAGTTAAAAGATTATAAAAAAATTAGGATCAAATTGGCCCTGCCCAAGCCCTAAACAGCCGTTAGGCCTCTCACTGAAGCCTCTCGATTTCTTGTGTAAGTCCGATATGATTACAATATGAGCTCGAAGCTATCTTATTCAGAAGCACTTGAATCCGTCTATGTAGGGCATTTGAAACACGATAAAGGGTATGTCGAGATTTCGACTTCTCTGTTTGTTGAAAAAATAGACGTCGATATGCCGACTCTCCCGCCCATTGGATTTTATTCGTTTAAGGGTGAAAAAATTGAACTCCTAAAGCCGCCTGACCAGCCCTACTCTCCCCTTATTTTAAGCCTTCATGAGACAGTCTGGGTAAAAGAGGGGGATCTGGATTCACTTCGAAAATTCGCTGAATCTGTGATTTTAAAGCCAACGACATCAAACACACTGCCTCCTCAAAAAAGGATGGACATCTTGCGTCGTTCGGCGATGTCCGTCGTCGAGGATCTTTTTGAGTCTCCCACGCAAGAAAAAATCGAAAAGAGCGTAAATGTCGTTCGATCCTTTGTCTATGTCATGATGAAAGATCCCAAGGCTTACTTATTGCTGATCAAACTCTCCAGTCATGATCCCTATACATTGCAACACTCCGTAGGGACTGCAGTGAACGCAATCATCCTAGCTCGCAAATTGGGAATTACCCAAGATAAGGAGCTTCTAGATGTAGGCCTGGCAGGACTGCTTCATGATATCGGCAAAGTCAGAATTCGGAAGGAAATCATCAATAAGCCGGGTCCATTGACAGAGAGCGAATGGCAAGAAATGCGGCAACACTCGCTTGAGGGCTTTGAAATCGTCAAAGATAATCCGCAAATCTCAGCTCGGACCAAACGAGCGATCCTGGAGCATCACGAGGATAACATTGGCACAGGTTATCCATCAGGGTTGAAGGCGGATCAAATTGATATTTTTTCAAAAATAGTCTCAATTTGTGACATTTTTAATGCTCTCACTACGGACCGCACCTATGCAAAAGGACGAAGTGCCTTTGAGGCCTTCCAATTCATGAGAGACAAACTGATGCACAAAGTAGATGATCACATCTTCACTCAATTGGTGATGATTTATGGTGGGCATGTTGAAGAGTTAAATCAATAAAAGCAGCCTATTCCTTTTTCTTGGGTTTAAAGCTCAATCTGATATTCATTTCGATGTCATTGCTCTTCAGGATTTCTTGGGCTAATGCCGCAGGATCAAACTTCTGTGCAACTTGAGACAAGACGTCGCTTGAAAGCTTCTGCAGAAATTCATTTTTAGTCTTTGCCGCTGAGTCCAGAATCCCGGCCAAAAGCTCCTTAGGCAGCTTGAATTCAGAAACCAGATTTCGCAAACTTTCTTCGGTTAAAAAAATAGTTCCTACCCCAACGGTCAGTATTTTTTTAACGAAATCGGTTGCCTTGGATTGCAGATCTTCGCTCATGTTGCCTTCTTTGCTTGTTTTTCGAAATTCTTCAGCATCGACGGAAGCCCACCCTTAATTAAACGATTGAGCATAAAACCTGGGACTGGGATTTTAAATTCAACATCCAGCGAATAAAAAACCTCCGTCTTGCCCTTTCCTGCCGTTTTAAGCTCCCAGCGCCCCGTGTTTTTCTTGAAAAAATCACTTTCGACCAAGGTCCATTCCACACGCCCACCTTCTGCATCTTCGAGATGATCGAGAGTGTAAGTGACATCCTTTACCATAGAAACATGGTAGGTCGCCCGGGCTTTCCCCGTTCCTTTCCGCTCTACTTTGACAGCGGTGCAACCTTCGACAAATTGAGGATAGTTCTCATATCGAATGATCGCCTCAAAAAGCTTGTCCTTGTCAACCGGGAGAATTTCTTTAATTTCTGCGCTGGCCATGGGATCAATACCTCGGTTTAAGCTCAAAGTGATGGTCAGCCTCAATATAGCGGACTGTTCCAGACTCTGATCGCATGACGACAGAATGAGTCTTGGCCCCTCCGCTGAAAAATCGAACCCCATCCAAAAAAGTACCTTGAGTCACGCCAGTTGCGCAAAACATCACATGCCCACTCGCCAATTCACTGATCTGATAAATTTTATCAAAATTTTGGATCCCCATTTTTTTGGCGCGATCTTTTTCTTTGTCGTTACGAAAGACCAGCCTCCCTTGAAAATCCCCTCCCCGGCATCGCAGGGCGGCAGCGGCAATCACTCCTTCAGGAGCGCCTCCCGTCCCCATGAGAACGTCCACTCCTGAATCAGGTTTGCAAGTAGCAATCGCAGCTGAGACGTCTCCATCTCCAATCAGCCAAATGCGGGCACCCGCTTTTCTTACCTCACTGATGAGCTCTGCGTGCCTAGGGCGATCCAAAATCACAACGGTAAGATCCTCGACCAGGCATTTTTTCGCTTTTGCAATATTTCTCAAATTCTCTGTGGGACTGGCCATCAAATTAATCGCGCCGCGTGCCTCAGATCCAACCGCAATTTTTTCCATATAGACATCAGGAGCGTGAAGAAAATTCCCTTCTTCAGCGATAGCGATTACAGAAAGGGCATTATTGCCACCAGTTGCGCAAATCGTGGTCCCTTCGAGTGGATCCAGTGCCAGGTCCAAGCGAGGGCCTGTTCCTTTCCCGACTCGCTCTCCAATATAGAGCATGGGCGCCTCGTCACGCTCTCCCTCGCCAATGACCACTGTTCCATCAAAAGAAATTGACGTCAGCATGCTGCGCATCGCTTCTACCGCTGCATGATCTGCTGCCTTTTCGTCGCCGC
>JAHFAC010000045.1 GCA_023250755.1 Bacteriovoracaceae bacterium
GCCTTATTTTGAACGGTTTTTAGCACGGTTTCCAAAGGTTGATGATCTCGCTTTGGCCTCTCAAGATGAGGTGCTTAAATTTTGGGCTGGGCTAGGCTATTATTCACGGGCAAGAAACCTTCATTGCGCTGCAAGGCAGATCATAGCTCAGGGGGGATTTCCGAAAACACGAGAGGGGTGGCTTGCGCTTCCTGGAGTAGGCGCTTATACGGCGGGAGCCATTGTTTCGATTGCCCTTGATCAGCCTGAACCCATTTTAGATGGAAACGTCGAGCGAGTTTTATCTCGTGTGAGGCGGGTTTCGCGCGTGCGAGGGGATGTTTTATTTAAAGCGCGCCTCTGGCGGCTTTCGCGCATCTTTGTTGAAAGAGGGCACCAGGATGGAATTCGACCCAGTCGAATGAATCAAGCTTTGATGGAGCTCGGTGCAACTCTTTGTTCACCTAAGTCGCCTAAATGCTTAGTTTGCCCTCTTTTGGAATTATGTCGTGGAGCGGCCTACGGAGATGCAGGAGCTTTTCCCCCTCGAAAAAAATCTAAGAAATGGATTCGACGCGAAGAAACGCTGCATGGTTTTTTAGATGGACGAGGGAGGATTTTGCTCCGTAAGCGAGGTCCGGGCGAGTGGCGCGAAGGACTTTGGGATCTTTTAGAAGAAAAGCCTACTCGAGGAGCTGAGAAGTTAGCTGCATTGAAAACACGGTATGTGGTGACAAAACATAAAGTAGAGCGAACGACTGAGCTTTGGAGCTGTAAAGAGCCATTGGCAGATTCTCATGATTTGCGCTGGATTTCGCTGGAAGATCCTGAGGTCGCGCTCGGTGCACCTGTTAGAAAGCTTTTTCAAGCAGTTAAGAAGGATTTCTGAGCCTCTTAAATTACGTTAAAATAAAAGATTAATTAACAAAGTGGATTTTTAAAAATAAGACTGACTTTTTTGATAAAAAAAGCTCTGCTGAATTTCAGTCATTGCAGATTTTAAAAAGAGAGTTCATGATTAATTTTATCAGGTATTAATTTAAGGTCAGTCTCGCTCTAGTTTTATGGTTTTAGGGTTTGGATTTTCCCGGGGGGGAAAGGCCGGAACTAGAGTAAAATGGAGTGAGGCTCATGAAGAGAGTGGGGTTTCAAAGAAAATTTTGTGTACGATCTTCTAATAAAGTGTGGGCGTTTTTGCCCCTGCTTTGTGTGAATTTTGTTTTTTCCTCCAGCGCTCAAGCGGTTTCCACAGCAACATCGATCAATTGCGGCCCTGCCCCGGCAGTTAAGGTTGAAGAAGTTTTTGAATTTTTTAAATCTGAGGCATCCAAGTGGCCAGGCTGTGAAAAACTGGTGCCTTCAATCGAATCGCTGGTTCAAGAGCTGAAAAAATCGGAGGTTTTAAACAGACAAGATCCAGAGGCCTTGAGTTTGGGGGGAGCAGAGGCGCCCAACTCCCCCAACTCTAATGAGAACGAACTCACGGCACTTTTTGGGCAAGCAGACTCTCAGTCTGAGAAATCTCAAGGCCAGTTCTCAGTGATTCGAAACGGCGGGGATCGGCTCAAAATCATTTCGAATAATCTGATTTTGACGAAAACCCGAGAACTTCAGGGTCTTGTGGCGAAATTTTTAGAGTTGAAGGGAAATTTAGCTGACATCCCGATTCATGGCGTTGAAGCGCCTCGGGAGCTCAAGGATTGTCATTTGACTACTTCTGTCTCCGAAGAAGAAATGAAAGAAGCAATGAGAGAGCTGACCGGCTTGGATGTTCTCAATCTTCACAAAAAAATCAAAAAAAGACTTCGTCCGCATTTAAAAGAGATCTTGAGGCAATATAATGAGTGTCTCAGCGTAAATCCATCTCGACTTACCACACCAGCAAGCCAGGCTTGTTCTGCCTCAGATCCTGTTGAATCCTCGGAGCTTTCAAATGCGAGCTCAAGACTTACTAAAGAAAAGGAACTTTTATCAAAAATTCAAATTTTGACTAGTGATCTTGAAAAGTTGGGAGTTCAGTCATTAAGCAAGGACTTCGCTGGAGCTATTGGTCGGCTGGGCCAGGATGCTTATAGCCAGCATAGGATGACACTCGAGGATCGAAGATTACTTGCGTCTTTTTCAAAGGAGAGTCTTGTTGACGATTCAGAAAAAGAGTCGGCATCGACTTGGAAAAAGTTGACTAGCTGGGTTCTAAAAAAATTAGAGAGAGCTAAAATTCTTTGGGCAAGGTCTCCAAAATCTCAGAACTCGCTTGACGAGCGGATGAAGTTTTTGCTCAGTGAGTTGAAATTACCCTCGAGTGTTTCTTCAGCATTCATGACTGATCGAGAAGACAATAATGGCGCAGTAGGGCGTTCTATCTCAGCCATGAAAAATGAGTTGGATGGAATTGAAAAAAATACCGCATTAGGGACGCTTGCTGACACCGATGTAGTCCAAGAGATGAACGCCATTAAGCGCGCTAAGATTCTTTTTGATTTTCTACCGGTGGCTTATAGTTTTTACTCGGCTAAAAAATTGTTTGAAAGGCAGTGTCAAGCGGAGGTTGAGATTTCAGGCGCTCAGGTTGTGGGAAAAGACGATTTTAAAAAATTTGAGTCTCAGATCAAAGAGTGGTGTTCCGGCAAGAGGGCAGTCACGACTGCTTCGATGATGCCGAAACTGAATAGCATAGGGGGACGGATCGCCGCGGGTGTCACCGGCGGCGGGGCTGCCGTGTCCGCTGTGTCCACCGTATCCACCGTATCTATAGACACCGGCGACACCGGAGATACCAGAAGTGTTGAAATGACCACGGTCGAGGCGAATGTAGAAACTCCCTGGGGACCCATTAAAGTTAATGTTCCTGTTCCAAAAAATTCTATAGCAAGTGTTCCGTCACTTCCTAGTGCGCATTCAGTAGGTACTCCGGTCAATTCTTTAGGAAGCGCTTCTCAGCCAGGAGTGGTTCAAGGTACTGCCTCTCTAAATGGGACAGGAGCTGGATCCAAAAGCGGGAGAGAAATACTGGCAGAGGATACAGATCATTTTTCTGAAAATTTAAAGGGGGAGGGATCGGGGGATCCTTCGGCGTATGACTCCTCGGTTTGGGATGGTGATGGACAGATTAAAAGTGCGGCTGAGTCCATCACAGCCCAAGCTGAGGAGTCGACCCGGAATATTTTGCGTGGAATGTTGGGTCAGGGGTTGGTCGGGCTTGATTTTAATCTTCAGGCTTCTCTTCAGGCATCGAAGATACTTGATCAATTGCAGAAGCAAAACCCTATTGCCTATAATGAAATTTTAAAAAAACTAAAGGACCAAAAAGCCTCGGAGCTCAATGCGAAAGCTGAGCAGTCTGCAAAAGAAATTCAGGAAAGAGCGAAGCAACTCGCCACTGAAATGGCTCAAAAAGAGCTGACCTCTGCCATAGCTCAAGCTAAGATCAAAGCTCGTAGCGAGTTTGAATCTGAACACAATCAGGCTATCGAGCGAATTAAAAAAGAAAAAGAAGATGCGATTGCAAGTCTTAGGGCACAAGAGTCTACTTCTCTCGACAAAATCCGTAGGCAAGAGTTAGATTCTCTTGAACAGATCAGAGCTGAGGCTAGGAGGCAATTAGAGAAGATTAAGGCAAAAGCGTCTGGCGGCGATTCATCGGCAGGACAGCAGATCAGCTCGGCTGAGGGGAGTTCAGAGGACGCGAGTTCCTCAGGAAATTTAAATGATGGAATTTTTAATGGCAGATTACAAGAAAAATATGAGCACATAGAGACCGAAGTGATGAATGCCAAGGAGGAGGCGTTGAAAAAAATTCAAGATGAAGTACGAATGACTCTTGAGTCAGCTAAAAGAGAGTCCCCTGAAAATTTAGATCTCTTTGCGTCTCGAGTTAGCGCTGAAAAGCAAGCCGCAGAAAAACGGATCGACGTGGTTTTTGATGTAAGAAAAGCGAAAGCACGAGAAGAGCTCAGTCCAAGTGCCAGGCCTGAGGTGATGGAGCGAGAAGAACTGAGAGCTAAAAAAGCTTATGAAAATGAGCTGCAGATACGCAAGTCTGCGCAAAAAAAATATATTCTTGAACTTATTAAGCGTTTTATTGGAAAACTCAGGCGTGATGGAAAAATTTCAGCCACGAATCAGCCAGGAGAGGCTCCTGTTCTGAAATTAGATCGCGGTCGGCGCTCAGTCAATGTAAAGCCCGGAGACTCTTCGGTGGTGTTTCGAGGCGACTGGAATGATGATCAAGTGGCAGATTTTTTAAAAGATCGAATGGGCACTCCAGAAAGTTTTTCAAAAAAATCACAGATTGTCTTCAGGGATCTCAAGTTTAAAAAAGATCATGAACAGCTTTTTTGGTTTGTCGGATTTGAAAAGCGGCGCTACACCGCGCTTCATGCGGCGTGGATAGCGGAGTAGTTAAATGGTTTTAAAAATATAAAGCCGCATTGACAGAAGTCCTCAGTTCCCCCACATTTAAAGAATGCAACTGGTATGGATTGGTGTTTTTGGGGTGATGGGTGTTTATTCCCGCTATTTTCTTGGTAGCTGGCTCAGTGTGCAGTTGTCGTTTTTTTTTCCTTATGCAACGCTCCTTATTAATGTACTGGGATGTTTTTTAGCCGGAGTGGTTTATGTTCTTGGGATTGAGCATGTATCTTTCTCTCCTGAGATTCGATCGGCCATCATGGTTGGATTCTTGGGTGGATTCACGACTTTTTCTGCTTTTGGGCTCGAAGTCACAAGGCTAATTGAAGAGACTGAATATAGTTATGCCGCAGTCTATCTTGGGTTGAGCTGTATTTTGGGTATCGGCGCTGTTTTTGCTGGACTGATCTTTACTCGGTTCTTATTGGGTTCTTCTTCAGTTTGACAAGGCTCTTGGGGGTCTCTAAATCCAGCGTTTCACCTTTTTGCAAAAAGCCTCATAGCTTTCGCGATGGAGAGATCTCATATGGTCTTCCTCAAGCCTGACTTCGATTTGGATTAGAAAGTAGGTATTGGTCATTAGTAAAAGTGTTACAGCGTTGGGCATTACAAGAAAAAAGCCCACTGAGCTCGCTAAGATCCCAAGATAGATGGGATTTCTTGAAAACCTGAAAAGCCCCTCAGAAACCAGTTCTGTACGATTTTTTCGATCGACACCAATCCGCCACGATGCTCCCATTTGTGCTTGAGCCAATGCAGTCCAAGCAAATGAAGCGAGTAAGAGTATGGCCCCGATTCTTTGAAGGGCAGGCGCCCCAAGCCAGGAGATGGGGAGTAAGAAGGGGTAATGTTCCGGCATAAAAGAAAATAGAATGATACACAGGGCCGAGGGCCACAGGTGCCAGCGAAGTGCCGCTGCAACATATCCATGAGCGGTCTCGGGATTCGACCAGTGGATGGGATTGATGCCCGTTTGCTTCCAGACGAGAATTCCTCTCCAGACGATACAAGTGAAGAAGAAAAACAAGCCATAGATGGGAAGAAACCAATGCAAAAATTGTTCGAGTGGCATGAGATTGTTTTAACATGGTTTTTCAGCTGTGTCATTGGTTTCACATGCATCCGAAGCCTGGGTTTAAAATAAGAGGTGGGATATTGGTTTTATTTGATTGAAAATATCAGCTAACTTAATTACACTTATTGAGTATAAGAACTTCACATGAGTGATGTTCGATTTTGTGGTCGAAGCGGAACGTAAGCGGATGGTTCGACTATTTTAAGCGTGTTTCAGAGTGTTGATAGTGACTAAGGTCACTTGCTGACTGGTGTGTTGTATCAAAACTTGAGCTCAAATTTGAGCAGGCAGGTGGAGGTATTAATGATGTTTTATCGAAAATTCTCAATTCAATCACTAATTAGTTTAGCAGGGATTGGATTGCTGGCTAGTTCAGCGTATGCCGCTCCCACGATTTCTTCATTGAGCCCGGCAGCCGGCGGAATTGAAGGCGGAACAAAAATTTCGATCATTGGAACAGGGTTTGTCAATGGAGCAACTGTCACAATCGATGGAGCCTCTTGTACTTCTCCTGTAGTGGCTTCTTCCACTCTGATGAGTTGTCTTACCCAAGCGCATTCGATAGCTACTGTGAACGTCGTTGTAACCAATCCGAACAATGAATCAGCAACCAGGACTAATGGTTTTCAATTCAAAAATGCCCCACAGGCTGTTCAGAGCGGTCAACTCAAGCTTTGGCTAAAGGCAGACGCTCTGTCTCAATCTAATGATGCGAGAATTAGCTCTTGGACTGACTCAAGTGGGTCCGGGAATACGGTAACTCAATCAACGTTTCTCTCGCGGCCAATTTATCGGACCGGTGTTGTAAATGGTTTGCCGGTGGTTCGTTTTTCGGGTGCTGAGCGTTTGGTAAAAAGTGGGTATACGAATAGCCCGACAAAATATACCCTCTTTTTGGTTTCTCGGAGATCCTCAGGCGCTCAGCCTGCTGGCTGGGGTGCGCCATTGAGTTTAAGTTCAACGGGTCGAAATACATTTTTTGTTTATGATAGTGGGAATATCTCCATGGGTGATCCCTATGTTGAATATACGTCTTACGAGGCGATGTGGAATAGCACTACAGATTTTATTCTCTGGACGATTTCTGTTGCTGTGACGGGTTCTCAAAAAACAGTAAAATTGTATGCGAATGGGACTTATCTCGGCACAGGAACAAGTACTGCAACAGTGGGCAGCGCGTGGGATAACATTACCGTAGGTGATGTTGGATCAAATGCCGGCTATTATTTTAATGGTGATGTGGCTGAGGCCATAGGATTTGTGAATCTACTTAACGATAATGAGCGTGAGTCGATTGAAAATTATTTAAATGCAAAATATGCTCTCTACAGCCCGAAAATTCTGTCGCTTTCTCGTTGGACCGGAAGTGCTAACGGCGGTACATCTCTTACAATCAATGGTTCAGGTTTTAGGCCGGGTGTGAGCGCTAAATTAGGCGCAAACTCTTGTACTGCGCTGACTTATGAGAGCGCAGCTAAATTGACCTGTGTGACTCCGTCGCACAATCCAGGTTCTGTCGATGTAGTGGTTACTAATCCTGACTCTTCAGTGGCGACAGCAGCAAATGCGTTTAACTACGGGGCTTTAGTTGCTGATCCCAGTACAGTTTATAGTCTTGGATTTTGGATCCGCCCTGAAGCGCGGTCGGACTTAAGCAATGGGGATTCCGTTCAGCAAGCGCTTGATTCGACCAGTAATACTTTTCTCCTGACTCAACACACGAATGCCCAAAGGCCTACTTATAGTACTGCGAGCGGTATTCCGGTTTATCAGTTTGCTGGATCTAATCGGTTGCAGAATCTTTCAACTAATTTAAATACGGTGAGTGCCTATACCATTTTTCTTTTGTCCAGAAAATCAGCGTCAGCTCAGCCTGCAGGGTGGGGTGCTCCTTTTGGAATGAGTTCAAACGGCAGAAATACGTTTTTTGTTTATGATAGTGGGAATATCTCATTTGGCGATCCCTATGTTGAGTACACCAGTATGGACACGATGTGGACAGAGACCTCGAGCTTTAATCTTTGGAGTTTTGTTGTCTACATTACAGGTTCGGGCCAGATCGCAAAAATTTACAAAAACGGAACTTATCTCGGATCAGGAAGTAGCACAGTTACCGTGGGTGGGCTCTGGAACGGGATTACGCTAGGTGATGTTGGATCAAATGGCGGCTATTACTTTAATGGAGATGTGGCTGAGGTTCTTGCTTATACGACAGGATTGAGTGATGTAAATCGTGAAGCGGTAGAAAATTATTTCAATGTCAAATATGCAATTTATCCTCCTAAAATATTATCTTTGTCGCGTTGGACAGGCTCGGCCTCGGGTGCTGATAGTCTTACCGTTGGAGGGGCTGGGTTTCAAGCCGGGTCAGTCGTTAAATTGGGAGGAACAAGCTGCACTAGTACAACGTTTGTGAATAACGGAAAGTTGATTTGCGTGACACCTGCTCATGCCTCAGGAATGGTGAATGTAACAGTCACGAATCCTGATAATCAGGTTGCCACTGCAAGTAATTCGTATAACTTTGGTGCTGCTGCGACTGATCCATCTGATATTTCTGGGCTAAATCTTTGGATGAAAGCTGATTCAAGGTCTGATCTTTCGGATATGGGTCTGATTCAACAGGAGATGGACTCAAGTGCTTCGAACTTCCTTTGGACTCAGCACGTAGACGCAGCTCGACCCTCCTATAGGACTGATGTTGTAAATGGAAAACCAGTTTTTAGATTTGATGGCGGCCAAAGACTTCAAAATCTTTTTACGCGATTGAACCCAAGTTCGTACACTCTTTTTATATTAAGCAGAAAATCGTCAAATCCACAACCTGCCGGTTGGGGGGCGCCGATTGGATTAAGCACCACTGGGAGAAACACTCTCTTTGTTTATGATAGTGGGAATGTTTGCTACGGCGATCCGTACGTAGAGTATACGACCTTTGATACCATGTGGGACAACGCGACTGACTTCATTCTTTGGACGGTGGTTGTTCCTGCAGCTGGGAGTGGGAAAAGGATCCGCCTCTACCGTGATGGATCCTACCTGGGAATGGGAGGAACAGTGACTGTGGGCAATGCTTGGTACAATATTGTGCTAGGTGATCTCGGCTCTCAGGCTGGATATTATTACAACGGAGACATAGCAGAGGTTATTGCGTATGGCAGTGCCCTGAGTGATGTTGATCGTGGAGCTGTCGAAACCTATTTTAATCAAAAATACAATCTTAATGGCGGTAACTTTAGTTATAGCCCAAAAATTCTTGCTCTTTCACGATGGAGTGGTTCGGCCTCAGGTGGAGCAAGTTTGGATGTAGTGGGATCCGGCTTTACCAGTGGAAGTGTGATTTCTGTTGGCGGTGTAAATTGTTCCAGCACTACTTTTGTGAGTAATACAAAACTAACCTGTACCACTCCTGCTCATGCTACAGGATTAGCAAATGTCAAAGTAACGGCCCCCGATAATAAAACGGCTACGGTGTCTAATGCTTTTGCATTCCGAAATTCCATTTTAGCAGATCCGCCTGATGTATCAGGATTGCAAATTTGGTTAAGATCAGATTCAAGGTCAGATCTTTCAGATGGAGATACCGCCCAGCAAGCGATTGATTCGAGTGCCAATAATTGGCTTTGGACTCAAGACACGGCAGGATTGAGGCCAGTATATAAAACAGGCATTGCCAATAGCGCTCCTGTGTATCGATTTGATGGAGCAAGGAGACTTGAGAATCTTTACACCACAATCAATCCGTCCGCGTATACGATCTTCATAGTTGCCAGAAAATCGGTTTCAGCTCAACCTGCCGGATGGGGAGCGCCCTTTGGATTAAGTGCCAGCGGAAGAAATACGCTGTTTGTTTATGATAATGGTGATCTGAGCTATGGCGATCCGTACGTGGAGTATACGACCTTCCCTGGAGCTTGGAGTGATACTTCAAATTTCACCCTGTGGACCATCGTCGTTTCTTCGAGTGGTTCCGGCAGGTTGGTTGAGATTTTTAAAAATGGCGTTTCGCAAGGAACAGGGAGCACTACAGCAACCGTAGGGACAGCATGGAGCAAGGTGGTCTTGGGTGATGTGGGCAGTGCAGCAGGCTACTATTACAACGGAGACATTGCTGAAATGGTGATTTACAATTCTAACCTGTCCAGCACGCTTCGGGGGTTAATCCATACTTACTTGAATACGAAGTTTGGATTGTATTGAGAGTTAGAAGTAGCTAGCAGTTTTGGATTGAGTTAAAAGGGATCCATGGCTGATGCCCTTTTCAAGAAGATTATTGCTGGAGAAATCCCCTGTCACAAAATTTACGAAGATGAGCACGTGCTTGCATTCTTGGATATTCAACCCTTGAGTCGGGGGCATACCCTTGTGATTCCCAAGGAGTCGGCCGAAACGTTGGACCAACTGTCTGAGGAATCGGCTGCAGCAGTTGGCCGTGCACTTCCTAGGATTTGTCGAGCTGTGATGAAAGCAACAGGCACTCACGCTTATAATATTTTGCAAAACAATGGCAAGGGAGCTCACCAGGCTGTTTTTCATGTTCATTTTCATATTATTCCGAAGCCCCACGCTTCTGAGGGGTTGGGTATCAGTTGGCCCGCGCAATCACTTGAGTCGAAGGAGGGGGCTGCACTTGCCACTCAGATTCGAGAGCAGCTGGTTTAGTGATTGTTGCATTGTGTCAATAGTGGT
>JAHFAC010000395.1 GCA_023250755.1 Bacteriovoracaceae bacterium
CCAACACCAGTAATCACTCACCAAGTCAGCTGTCTGGTTAAAGCCTCAGCGTCTGGACAGGGTATTTATTGGCCCCTCATTTGTGACGCACAATGCTCTGCGGGCGAGACCATTCAATTACAAACCCCTGGCTGCACAGGGGGCATTAAATCGGGTTATGCAAATAATATGGGTTCATGCAATTGCGGTACGGTCATGTCTGGTACACAACAATATGCTTGCGGTAATTTGCCAAAATCTGCGCTTTATACTACTAGTTTTGGAAACCACTATTGTTGCTCTGCGCTTTACGACGCAGCAAACGTGCAATCCTGTCAGGATTTTAATGACTACTATGCAAGACTGATAGGTGGTACTTATGCTCCCCCCACAGGGATCCCCTGCCAATTTAATTGCCTGAAATAAGATAAGCCATAAAATTGACGCTCCTAATCCGTGTCAAGTCTGCCTCCTTTCTTGCCGAAGGGTCATCAGAGGGCAGGGAGGCTCTGAACATGTCATTTTTTCAGCTGTCATGGTTTTCTTATTTCATCTCAGGCACGGCAGCCGTCATGGCCTCTTGGCTTTTGAGTGGGTGTCGATTGGGCAATCATCTCGAGCTGCCCCAGAATCCAGATCAGATTTCGGGATATTACGAAACTGCGCCCCAATCTTTTGAGGTTTGCGCAACGTATGATCATTCGAGCTGTAATCTAAATACTCCAGTCAACCAGATCCCCAGTATGCCCGCTGTGATCATGTCCAACCCAGTGATTCTCTTAATGAAGGATCTTAAGACGGGTGAGGCACTTTTAGGTGACTCTCGAGGGAGTGGCTATGCGATTCGGATTTTTGCCGATGAAAGTGGGCGACTCACGGACGAAAGGCATTTTAATCCATCGACTTTTTGGGTGGATGAGCCCTGCTACTGGCAGGAGTCCATCGTAGAAGAGGGAACTTACTCTAAGAATAGCCCGGGCGTGAGCGTTTCTAATCAAGAGCCCAAGATTTCTGGAAAGATTGAGCTTAGTTTTGAGTATTATTTTCAATTTTTTGGAACGTGCGATCAAACCTTGGGGACGCTCTACTCCTGTTATTTGGATCCCAATAAATGCGGCGACACGGACTCCGCTAAAAATGCAAAGTACCATTTATTTACAAAATCGATCTTTGACCTCTACCTGGCTGCTCAAGTGATGCAGGAGACTGATATCAAGACTGCAAAGGCCCTTTATTTTAAGGTTCTTTACAAGTAGGCGTGCAACAGATGTTCGCGTAAGGTAGAGGTCAAATAAAGAAGGGGTGAGTTCATGTCGGGAAGAAAGAATCCGAATCTTCCATCTGGATTTGGTTGGTCACAGGGTAAATTTGCGACGCAGCCCCATGTTAAAATTCCAGAGGGGACTTATGAAGAAGAGCACGGTCGACAAGGGTTTTTTGGGCGTGTGAGCCATCTCTACCATCGGCATCCTCCCACAGGATGGCTTCGGATCGAAGGCCCTCTTCAGCCGCGCGCCTATCGCGCTTCAGAGATGAAGAGTTCCGAGCAGCAGAGCGATTGCGGCGAGCCGGTGATTTTGCTTCGAAATTCAGATGTTCAAATCGGATTGTCAAAGATCTTTCGGCCCATGATTGTTTTTGCACGCAATGCGGATGGGGATGAGGTCCGCTTTATTCACGAAGGCGCGGGGACGCTTGAGACGGACTATGGGGATTTTACTTATCAAAAGGGCGATTACCTGGTGATCCCGAGGGGAACGACCTATCGTTTTGTCCCAACAGGGGCGAATATTCAATTGGTGATCGAATCACCGACTGAGGTTGGATTGCCTGACCGAGGAATGCTCGGTCGCCACGCTCAGTTTGATCCCATGGTGATGCGGGTTCCGACGCTCCCTCCGGAGGAGAGAAAAACGGGTGCGAATGCGAAAGGCGAATTTGAGCTCAAAATCAAGCGCGAGGGACAGTGGACGAGTGTTTTTTATCCGTGGAATCCGATGAACGCCGCGGGTTGGAAAGGGGATCTGGCGCCCTGGGCATTGAATGTCGAGGAGATTCGCCCGATTGTGTCGCCGCGCTATCATCTCCCGCCCAGCGTTCATACCACTTTTTTAGCGAAAAATTTTGTGATCTGTTCTTTTTTGCCGCGCCCCCTGGAGAGTGAGCCAGGGGCGTTGAAGGTGCCCTTTTATCATCGCAATATTGATTTTGATGAGGTTCTTTTTTATCATGCGGGGAATTTCTTTTCGCGCGAGGGTATTTCAGCAGGAGCGATCACTTGGCATCCTCAGGGGATTCATCATGGTCCTCATCCCAATGCGGCGAAGAATGCCGAGCCAAAGACTGAAACCGAAGAGATTGCTGTGATGGTGGATACTTACAGGCCATTAATCTCCACTGATGCTGCAGGCTTGGTTGAGGTCAAAGATTATGCTATGAGCTGGCGAGCAGACCAGAAAAGGTGAAAGAAAAGGCAAGGATTTTTATGAAAACAATAACTGAATTTTTTGTAGCGGATCTTTTAAACACTCTTAAAATGGTTGAGGAACTTTCTAAAGCCGGCAAGACGCCAGAAGAAATCACGCAGGCGGTGGGTGAGGCGACGAAGCGTGAAGGGGACAAG
>JAHFAC010000396.1 GCA_023250755.1 Bacteriovoracaceae bacterium
TCAAGTCAAGGTCGTGAAGATCAATCCCGGTCGTAAAAATATCATCGTTTCCCGCAAAGATCTTCTGGAAAAAGAAAAACATGAAAGCAAAGCGAAAGTTCTCGAGGAGCTTGAGATTGGTTCGCTCCGAAAGGGTGTTGTGAAAAATATAACCGATTTTGGAGCTTTTGTTAATCTGGGGGGTATTGACGGGCTTTTGCATATCACGGACATGAGCTGGGGGCGCATCGGGCATCCCTCTGAAATTTTAAAAGTGGGTGACAAGATAGAAGTTAAGATTTTATCGTACGACAAGGATGCGATGAAGGTTTCGCTGGGGCTCAAGCAGAAAGATGCGAATCCCTGGCAGGAGATTGATCAGCGTTTCCCGATTGGGACGAAGACCAAAGGACGCGTGGTGAATGTCGTGGCTTATGGCGTTTTTGTGGAGCTGGCTCCAGGTATTGAGGGACTTGTGCATGTGTCTGAGATTTCCTGGTCCAAGCGTGTAACAAACCCCGCTGAAATTTTTAAATCAGGTGACAACGTTGAGGTCATGATCCTGAATATCGATAAGGAGCATCAGAAGATCTCACTGGGTATCAAACAGACCGAATCCAATCCCTGGGACTCTGTCGCGACCCGTTATTCCGTTGGCATGCGCGTCAAGGGTGCTGTTCGCAATTTGACTGATTTCGGCGCATTCGTGGAGCTTGAGCACGGCATTGACGGTTTGATCCATGTGTCCGATATGTCCTGGACGCGCAAAGTCAATCACCCGAAAGATATTCTCAAAAAAGGCCAAGAGCTTGAAGCCATCGTGCTCTTGGTGGACTCGGCTAATCGCAAGCTTTCGCTTGGATTGAAGCAACTGATCACTGACCCTTGGGAGGAGATTGCCTCCAAGCTTTCAATAGGTTCTCTTATTTTAGGAACCGTGACAAAGGTTGCAAGTTTCGGTGTTTTTGTTGAAATTGAAAAAGATGTTGAAGGGCTTTTGCATATCTCTGAGACAGATTTGGAATCTGCGCAGTTTCTCGAAAGCACATTTCCAATTGGCAAAAGAGTTCAGGCACGCATCGTGAAGATTGACTTTGCCGGACGCAAGATTGCGTTGAGTACGAAAGGCGTCCCACAGATTTAAACGTGAGTGACATCGACCAAAGTTTCAAGCGTCTTTGCCGAAACGCGGTTGATGTCATCTCCGAAGATGAACTTCGGACTCGTCTCTCAGATTCCACCAAAACAAAAAAACCTCTCCGCATTAAAGCAGGCTTTGACCCTAGCACGCCTGACATTCATCTCGGCCACACCGTTCTTCTAAGAAAACTCCGCGAATTTCAAGATCTCGGTCATAAGGTGATTTTTATCATCGGTGATTACACGGCGATGATTGGTGACCCAACGGGTCAGTCTAAGACCCGGCCCGCATTGTCGCGGGAACAAGTCGAAAAGAATGCAAAAACCTACCAACGGCAAGCGTTCAAGATTCTCGATAAGAACCCAAATAAAATCGAGATTGTGCGCAATAGCAAATGGCTGGGTGCGGGGGATATGTTTCAAATTTTCTTTGAAAAAATTGGCTCTCGGGGAACTGTGGATCAGTTGTTGCAGCGAGACGATTTTGACAAACGCAGAAAAGCGCATCGGCCGATTACGCTTCGTGAATTTATTTATCCGCTGTTACAAGGATACGATTCCGTAAAAGTAAAATCCGATATTGAACTGGGCGGTACGGATCAAAAATTTAATTTGCTGATGGGCAGGGATCTTCAATCAGAGTTTGGGCAAAAACCCCAAGTTGTGATGACGTTTCCTCTCTTGGTCGGTTTGGACGGCGTAGAGAAAATGTCCAAGTCGCTGGGCAATGTTGTGAGTATTACCGATCCGTCCAAGGAGATGTTCGGAAAAATCATGTCGATTCCGGATTCTTTGATGAGTGCCTATTTTGATCTTTTAACCAACGAGCGCGGTGATGAAATTGCTCAAAAAATTTCCTCGGGGTTTTTGCACCCTAAAGAAGCAAAAAAGAAACTGGCTTCACTGATTACGACCTGGTTCTGGGGTGACGCCTCGGCTCAAAAAGAAGCGCTTGAATTTGACAGAGTTTTTTCAAAACAAGAAAACCCCGAATCCATGCCCGAAGTCGCCTTGGCTGGGAGACAGATCGGGGTGATTGATCTTTTAAAACAGACAAAGTCAGCCTCTTCCGGCAGTGAAGCGCGGCGGCTTGTTGAGCAGGGCGCTGTTTCTCTCGACAGACAGAAAATTTCAGATGTTAATCTAATACTGATTCCCTCGCACGGCTCCGTTCTCAGGGTCGGCAAAAAAAAGTTCTTCAAGCTAATCCAATAGTTTTGCATTCTTAAGCAATTTCATGTAATATTTAACTAGAAGAAGCAAAAACGAACCGTGGGGCCAACATGAAAAAAAGAGTCTTCGGTCTATTGGGATTACTATTTCTAGTTACTTTTACGATCACGGCATATGGTGAAAGCGCCACAAGCCAGGCCGTCGTAAAAGGAATCATGGGAGAGGCGCAGTTTAAAAAGGCCGGATCTGCGGAGTGGGCTCCACTCACTCAAACGACGGTTCTCCACGAAGGCGATACC
>JAHFAC010000397.1 GCA_023250755.1 Bacteriovoracaceae bacterium
ACTCTGGAGCGCAGCTATTTCTTTAGGAGGCTACTTCGCAACCACCTGGGTTGATCCGAACACTTTCGGTTATTCCAATGTCTATGGGCCCCAATTTTTTCCATCAGTGAGGAGAAAATTAGGAGGAGAAAAAGCGATTAGTGGCTATTTAAAAATTTCACCCGTAACCGATGGATTTTCAGTACTCAGCTTGGGTTCGCGTGAACTTGCGGTCGGAATTGCCGTTGAAGGGTTTAAAATAGAAAAATTTCCGATCTCGTACACCTTGGATGCAGCGAATTTGGTTTTACAACTCTCTGGAACCAAGATCCAGAGTACCTCTACAACAATCGGCGCGAATTTGAATTGGTAATTCAAACTGCTTTTTACCCGACCTTTTAATCTATTTTTTTATTTTTTCAAACACCGCCGCCGCTTTATAAGGATCCATTCGCCGCCCCAGAAGCTGCTTCAAAAGTTTTTGCCCGGCTTTGGTTTCAAACGCTTCTTGCAACCTGAGACCCAGTCTCTCGCTTAAAATATCCATCACTTCATTTTTGAGAAACTCGCTGGCTTTCCATTCGCGAGCGCCACTCTCGGCGAGAAAATGATGGTGCGACTCAAGCGCTTTCAGCAACTCGGACACTCCGATGTCCCGAATCGCTTCGGTCTTATGCACCGGGACCGCCCAACCCCCTGCGGGACGATCCATCAAGCCCACCATCGAAATCAACTCACGCACCAATTTATCAGACTCAGGACGGTCACTTTTATTGACTGCAAAAACATCGGCGATCTCCATCAAACCCGCCTTCATGACCTGGATTGAATCTCCACTCTCCGGAACCAGAACCACCAATACCGTTTGCGCAAGCCTCAAAATATCGAGCTCCGTCTGCCCCACTCCAGCGGTCTCGACTAAAATCACGTCAAATCTGGCAGAATCAAGGACAAGCACCACTTCTTTTGTGGCATGCGAAAGGCCCCCATGCTTTCCGCGAGTACCGAGAGATCGAATAAAAACCCCAGGATCGTTCCAATGTTGCTGCATTCGGATTCGATCACCCAGAATCGCGCCTCCAGAGAATGGACTCGACGGATCCACGGCAACAATCGCTACCTTCTTGCCTGCCTTCCTAAAATGCGCCGCCATTTGATCTACCAGTGTCGACTTACCTGAACCTGGCGGCCCCGTGATTCCAAGAATCCAAGCGCCACCTGTGTGAGGATACAGCTGCTCCATAATGAGATTGAGACTTGAATCACGGTTCTCAACCTTAGAAATCAGTCTCGCCAACGAAAGCCGATGACCTGCTAACATGTTTTCGACTAAAGTTTGCGCAGCTTTACGGTCCATTCTCTATTTTTCGCACATCTGAGTAGGCGATCAAGGGGTTTCTCACTCCGTAGCTGAGCGAGGCTGTGGAACGACGCCCTCAGTCTCCTCAACATCAGTCACAGGCATGCCTCCGGGGCCTACTCTCGTTTTTGAGTCCCCCACAGTCAATGAGGCGGGAGCTCGCGTCTTCTTGCCTCCGTAGGGCTTGAACATTGGAACATCCCCCGTTTTGGCCAAACCGTACTTCTCAAGCATGCTCTGGTCCTGAGGCTCCGTCGTACGAACAAATCCAATCGGATCTGCTGAGTTCACAATCAGGTCTGAACTCATTCGTGGCGCGATTTCAACTTTTCTAAAGAAAACGAATTCGCTTAAGCGACGATATCGAGCAATCGCCCAGCGCAAATACCTCGAATCACCAAACTCAAAAATAAAAGCACGCGCGATTGGAGTTAAAAAAAGATAGACTTCGACGACATGCTTCTGTCTCTCATCAAAATAATTATCTTCTTTCAAATGGTGTTCAAGATCCAGAATCTGCCTGTAGAAACACCAGTGATATCCTACCGGATTGGAGCGAACCAACTCTCTTGCGCCCTGTGCCAACTCTTCTGGGTTTGCAGTCAAACTACGAAGTTTCGCCAAATCCGCATCACACCCCTTGAGGGAACCTGTCTCGGGAGCTTCTTTTGACGAAAAAATCGCGTTTAAATCGGCAATATCTAATCCCTCTGGATGTGGAACCCGCACATAGTCCGGAGGTTCGGGCAAAGGAGGGGGGGGGTTGACCTCAATCGACGAGCATGAGGCTGCCAAAATCATGGCGATTAAAAGACTTAAAACTACACGCATTCGCCCCTTTTCCTTTCTACCCCGTCAACTTCTCGGCACTTTTTAGCAAATTCATGAGCAAGACTCCGCCCCAAAGGGTGGGATAAGAAGAAATCATTAAGAGAATCCACTGAATACCGATGAGTTTGGAGATGAAGCACGATGCCGTTCCAATCGCAGCACTGCTCTCCTTGCTTCCGTTCTCTTCTTCTCTCGCCGCAGAAGAAGTGGGCGCTGAATCCACTCCACATTCACAAATGCTCTCGAGTAAGGGCGAAATCCAGAGAAATTTTTACGAAGTCTTAGAAGACGTGCTGGGTGATTTCGAATATGACCTAAAAAATGGTCAAGTCTCGGGTCTCAAGGACCTCTCCATCCGAAATGTCGCGATGAGCGAAAACATCCCCACCTCTTTTAAAAGCCATCTCG
>JAHFAC010000398.1 GCA_023250755.1 Bacteriovoracaceae bacterium
TGGAAGGGCCATCGCTCAACGGATAAAAGGTACTCCGGGGATAACAGGCTTATCTCCCCCAAGAGTTCACATCGACGGGGAGGTTTGGCACCTCGATGTCGGCTCATCGCATCCTGGGGCTGGAGCAGGTCCCAAGGGTTTGGCTGTTCGCCAATTAAAGCGGTACGCGAGCTGGGTTCAGAACGTCGTGAGACAGTTCGGTCCCTATCTGCCGTAGGTGTTGGAGAAGTGAGAAGCGCTGTCCTTAGTACGAGAGGACCGGGATGGACGGACCGCTAGTGTGCCAGTTGTCACGCCAGTGGCACAAGCTGGGTAGCTATGTCCGGACGAGATAACCGCTGAAAGCATCTAAGTGGGAAACTCTCTTCAAAACAACTTCTCCCGGGGCGTTAAGCCCCCTCAAAGTCCCGTTGGAGACGACAACGTTAATAGGGTGGGTGTGTAAGTCGAGTAATCGATTGAGCTGACCACTCCTAATCGGACGAGAGGCTTATCTTCTTTTTTTTTCTTTCTCCGTGAGGGCTTTCTCCCTCACTCCTTTATTCTTCCCTATTCTCAGGTTCCTGATCCGTTCCTACACCTTTGGGGGTGTCTTTAGCGGCGGTGCTCCACCTGATCCCATCCCGAACTCAGCAGTGAAACCCGCCTGCGGCGATCCTAGTGCCGAAGTGATTCGGTGCCAATCTAGCTCGATGCCCCCAGCTTTTTTTGCTCATTTAAATTTGTGCCATCTCTGCCAGAGTGCTCATCAGCACTCTGGCTTTTTTTGTTGTGCGGGCTAAATCAATTCAGCGTGAAACCACAACAAACGTAGCCAGCATGATAATAAAAGTGATAACAGATAAGACTTTCATAATTTACTACTCATGAGGTTATCGGAAAGTTTATTGATTTAATCAAGTAATGTAACTATTTAAATTTCTGAAAGCTTGAAAGTTTTTGTTTTACTCTGTGTCTGTTCGGACCCTGCAGTCGTGAAGATAGTAGAATCTATTTTACGAGGAGAATGAGAAATTTCTTAGATATCACTTGAATGAATCACCCAAACCTTTCGAAAACTTTGGTCCTTAGGCTGAGTAGCTTAGGCGACGTGATTTTGGCTTCTGGAGTGCTTGAGTGTGAATCACTTCTCTCGGGAGTGGATTGGGTCGTAGCTACTGAATTTGCATCAGTCCTGCAGGGGCACCCAAAGATTCATCGCCTTTGGAAGTTTGATAGAGCCCCAAAAGATCTGAAGAGCAAAAGAGCGCTGGGGCGATTAACTCGTTTTTTTGTTTGGACTCGACTCTGCCGAGAGCTTTGGAGCAGTCACTATTCGCACGTGATCGATCTCCACGGTAGCCTAAGGACAAGAATCCTTTATTTTCTTTTTTGCTACTGGAGTCTTGTCCAGAAAAAGCCCATGCCTGTGTGGACGCAAGTGGATAAAGCACGTTGGAGGCGATCGGGATATTTCATTTTTAAAAATGCTTGGCCAAAGAAATGGCGTCCCAGATCGAGAATTTTAGATTTTGTTCGGGCAGTCGGTGGAAAGGGCACTGAGAAGCCCTCACTTCGTCATCTTCAATTCCAAGCAGTGGGGCGCCCTGATCATTTTTCTTTTCTTGTTCCTTTTTCTAGCCCCTATCTTTGCGTGATGCCTGACGCAAGCCGAAAGGGCAAGCGCTGGTCAGTAGAAGGGTATGTAGAAGCGCTCAAGGATTCCCCTCTTTTACCTGTAATTCTTGGAACAGAGAAAGACACAGAAAGTGTAAAACTTGTGCGTTTATTGAGGCAAAGATCGATTCCCCATTTTTCTGGAGTTGGAAATTGGGATCTCAGCCGGGTGGCTTGCGTTCTCGCTCAAGCTCGTGTTTATCTTGGCGGTGACACAGGATTGGCACATTTGGCAGAGGCTATGGGAATTCCAGCGGTGATTCTCTTTGGCCCGACCGTTCCTGATTTGGGATTTGGCCCATGGCGCCCTGAAAGCCATTCGTTGGGGATTTCACTTTGGTGCCGTCCTTGCGGCAAAGATGGGCGTTTTTGTTTTCGGCCGATTCGGCGTCATCAGTGCTTGCGATTATTGGAGCCCAAGCAAGTTGTAAGTCTTATCAGACATTACTATCCACCCGCATGACCAGCCCCTTTCGAAGTGATCGAGGATGTGGGAGACTCCAATCACCATGTCATGGCGATTGAGATGCTATCGAGCAATACAGAGGAAGATCGGTTCATCGATTGGCCCATGGGTCCTAAAAAGAAAATGGGGGGATGGGGATTTTTCTCAATTAAATGGGAGTTCTCCTAAGGATGAGATTTCCAGCAATCGCCGAATTTGGTTTCATGCAGCTAGTGCAGGTGAGCTTGAGTCTCTTTTTCCAGTGATCTTGGGTTGGATTGCTGAACCCGCTTGCGGTGCATTAGTCAGCGTTTTTAGTCAGTCTGCAATAGCGAGTCTATCTCGTTTAAAAAAAGATGCACAAACACGTCCTGGTAAACTCATTGTTACCGGAGATTCACCTTGGGAGGGGGCTTGGTTTGGAGCTCTCAAACGTTTTCAGCCCGAAGTATTTGTCACTGCAAAATATGAGGCTT
>JAHFAC010000399.1 GCA_023250755.1 Bacteriovoracaceae bacterium
TGCCACAGGGACGAGGTCGAGTCATCATAACAGGCCTGCATTCATCACCCGCTTCCTCTACATTTGCGATAGATCTCGAGACCACATCTCTCTACCTAATAAAAGATTGTAGAGGAAACCTAGTAAAATCCACGACGTTTCCACTTAGACGGGTGAAAATTAAAATTACAGACATGGCAGAGTCCCTTGCTGAAAAATTAGGGTCAGATAATAAACAATTGTTATTCGCTACCTGTGACCTAGGAAATCCTGGAAACGGAATGAGTTCTGGTGCACAGTTATTTATTGAACATTATGCACCTCTTCACAAATTGAAAGCATACGGTAAAAATATTGAGCAGTTGGTAAATGAGTTCATAAATCATCCAGAAGAAACACGCGAGTTTATAGAAAATCTGGATATCGAAGTAAGTAGAGAATATCAAGTCCTTGGAGCAAATGATGAAGTCGTTGTTAAGAAGGCTTCTGATGGAGCAGACGGGCTCTCTCTTGATGTAGGACATACAGTAAATACAGCAAAAGATGGAGAGCCTCCAAATTTTAAATTTATTGAAGGATCATTTGATCATTTTTCGCCTCAAAAGGGTTCTTTTATTCGATTTCTGAAAGAAAAAAATCCAGACACTTTCAAAGATCTTTAAACAAATATCAGCCCAAACTTTCAACCACCTTTTGACAAAACCACCCACTCCTGACAGGATCAGTCATCATTCTAATTTAAAAAAGGATACTCGCTCATGCCCACGCCCCATTCGCAACGAACCTACAAATACTACGACTTGGTCATGGCCGCTTTTGTCACGATCCTCCTGTGCTCAAACATCATTGGTGCCGCCAAGGTTTGCACGATCGGGGGTTTCAGCTTTGGTGCAGGAGTTCTCTTTTTTCCGATCAGTTATATTTTTGGCGACATCCTCACTGAGGTGTATGGCTACGCTCGAGCGAGAAAGGTGGTCTGGTCAGGGTTTGGTGCGCTGATTTTTGCCTCATTTATGAGTTGGGTGATTGTAAAACTGCCACCAGCCTCTCACTGGCAGAATCAAGCTGCTTATGAAACCGTTTTTGGCCAAACTCCCCGTATCGTCTTTGCCTCCTTAATCGCTTTTTGGGCAGGCGAGTTTTCTAACTCCTTTGTGCTCGCCAAGATGAAAATTTGGACCCAAGGCAGACTTCTTTGGACTCGGACCATCGGCTCCACCCTCGTCGGAGAAGCAGTCGACTCCCTCATCTTTTATCCCCTGGCATTTTGGGGCTTTTGGTCCTCCGACCTGGTGATCACCGTCATGATCAGCAACTATATCCTAAAAACAAGCTGGGAAGTTTTTATGACCCCAGTCACTTACAAGGTCGTGGGCTTTTTAAAGAGGGCCGAAAATGAAGACTACTACGATCGAGATACGAACTTTACGCCTTTTTCATTGGAAAAAATCGGCTAAGTATAGGGGGCTAAGGGCTTGAGCTTCACTCTTTAAGAAGTTTTGAGAATCAGAACCATTTGCAAACACCCCTTTCCCAATCTAAGATTATCCAATGACTCAGTCCCCTCCTTCTGTCCTGGTCACCGGCGCCGCCGGGTTTATTGGCTCCCGCTTTGTCGAAGCTTGCCTGAAAAAGGGGATCCCCACCCTCAACATCATCAGCGTCGACCAAGCGTCTCACTTTAAAACCCGGACAGAACACCAGCGTATCGCCTACGGACCCATCGTCGATCGAGATCAGCTCTTTGATTGGCTCAAGAAAAACAATCCGCCACTCCGGTGTGTGATCCACATGGGAGCTTGTTCCAAGACTACGGAGCTTGATGAGAATTTTCTTAAGAAAGTGAATGTCGAATACTCTCAGTCCATCTGGAGATATTGCACCGAAAAGCGGATCCCATTGATTTACGCCTCGAGCGCAGCAACTTACGGAGCGGGTGAGATGGGGTATAACGACGATGAAACCCTGATTCCCCAACTCAAGCCACTCAACCCCTATGGCAAATCCAAATGGCTCTTTGATCTTTGGGCCCTCGAAGAGGAAAAAAAGGGATCTGCTCCCCCCTCCTGGTGCGGGCTTAAGTTTTTTAATGTCTACGGATTTGGCGAACGCCATAAAGAAGGACAAGCGAGCGTCGTTCTCCACGCCTTTGATCAAATCCAGAAAACCGGGAAGGTAAAGCTCTTTCGCAGCCATCGAGCGGGCATCCAAGATGGCCATCAAAAACGAGACTTTATCTCCATCGACGATGTGGTCAATGTCATGGATTTTGCCATGACTCATCCCATTCGCCGTGGAATCTACAACCTCGGCACAGACCGGGCGCGAACCTTCCTAGACTTGGTTCGCGCTGTATTTGCAGCCCTAAAGAAGCCCGAGCAAATTGAATGGATTGATACTCCCGAAGTTCTACGTGAGCGGTATCAATATTTTACAGAAGCTAAGATGGATCACCTTCGCACCCAGGGCTACACTCCCGCCTTTACTTCGCTCGAGACAGGGATTCAAACCTATGTGGAACACCTTAAAAAAGAGCTAAAACCAGGACGCAATTCGCCTGTTGAAATTGCCTGAGTTTTTTTATATGACTCCTCCGA
>JAHFAC010000400.1:0-1884 GCA_023250755.1 Bacteriovoracaceae bacterium
CATGCGATTGAGGTTCACGTCGAGAATACTTACTTTCGCGCCCAGGCCCACCGCCATTTTTGCCGAATTGATCCCCACCACGCCTCCGCCGAGAACAACGACGTTTGCGCGTTCTACGCCAGTAACTCCACCGAGCAGCATTCCCTTGCCTCCGTGGTCATGATGGAGATAAGTGGCGCCGATTTGAGTGGCCATTCGGCCTGCTACTGCGCTCATCGGTGAAAGCAGGGGGAGACTGCCATCGGGAGCTTGGATTGTTTCGTAGGCGATCCCGACAATTTTTCGTTCCATCAGTGCCTTGGTGAGGCGCTCATCGGCAGCAAGATGCAGGTAGGTGTAAAGGATTTGTCCATCACGGAGCAAAGGATATTCTTCGGGAAGGGGTTCTTTCACCTTGACGATCATTTCAGCTTTGTCAAAAACTTCTTTTCCGGTTTCGACAATCGTGGCTCCTGCCTTGCGATAATCTTCATCGCTGATTCCGGCACCCATGCCCGCATTGTGTTGGACTAGAACTTTATGTCCCGCTTGAGCAAGTGTGCGAACACCTGCGACTACCATTGCAACACGATTTTCTTTATTTTTAATTTCCTTAGGTACGCCAACGATCATGGGAAACCTCTCCTGAAGTGTCCTGACTTGCAGTGGATCCGCTTCGTCAGGAGCGAATTTTTAAACCATCATAGGCGAGAGCTACTCCTTTCGGGAGTTTTTTTCGCCACACCGCGTGATCGAAATCGTGTCCGAGATGCGTCAGAAAGGTTTGTTTCGGGCGCAGCTCGGACACGACTTTCAGCGCCTGATCTAAGTGAAAGTGCGTGCCGTGTGGTTCAAGCCTTAAGCAGTCTAGAATCAGTACAGAAAGCCCTTTCAATCGGTCAAGCGATGAGGGCGGAATATAACTGCAATCGGTGATGTAAGCAACGGAGTCAAAACGGTAACCGACAGATTCTTTCGAGCCATGAGAAAGTGAAATAGGAATTACAGAAAATCCTTTAATATCAATTACTTCTGATGATGAATCAATTTGCGTGAGTTCAAGTTGGGGGATTCCTCCTCCCTCTACAGGGGCAGTTCGTCTAAAAATATAGCCAAATTTCTCGTTGAGTTCCTCGCAAGTCCAAGCATTGCCAAAAAGAGGAATGCTCGCGTTTTGTAAAAAATTAAAGCTCCGTAATTCATCAATTCCATGAATATGATCCGCATGAGGGTGGGTATAGAGAACAGCGTCTACACGGAGAATTTTTTCTCGAAAGGCCTGCTGGCGCAGGTCGGTGGCTGTATCGATCAGGATGCTTTTACCCTGCGTCTGAACCCAGGCTGACGCGCGGAGGCGTTGATTTTTTGGATTTCGAGATCGACAAACTTTACATTTGCAGCCCAAGAGAGGGACCCCAGTCGAAGTGCCTGATCCGAGGACAGTGAGAGTGACGCTAGTTTTAGGCAGTTTCGACATTGACACCTTTGATTAATCTCAGGTACCCGAAAAATTCAACCTTTATGAATCATAATATAGATCAAAAAGTTTTGGTGACGGGTGGTAGTGGTTTCATCGGCAGCACATTAATCGAGGAGTTGACTCGGGCGGGTTTGCAAGTGAGAGCGCTTCTGCGAGGGACTTCGAGCACAGAGAACCTCAAAGGACTTTCTTTTGAGCGGGTCCAGGGGAGTTTGTCCGATTTTGAGTCGCTTAAGCGAGCGGTTGAAGGTGTGGATTATGTTTTCCACCTGGCTGGAGCGATTTCAGCGCCCGAGCGAGCCACTTATTTTGAAATCAACGCAGAGGGCACTCGGAGATTGGCTCAAGCGGTAGCCGAAGTGAGGCCCGGACTCAAGCGCTTTGTTCACGTTTCGAGTTTAGCGGCAGGAGGACCGGTCAAAACC
>JAHFAC010000400.1:1894-2568 GCA_023250755.1 Bacteriovoracaceae bacterium
CCCTTCGGGCGCGGGTTGAAATGGACACGGATGAGCCTGTGTCGACCTATGGTGAAAGCAAATTGAAAAGTGAAGGAGAGTTGCTTCAGTACAAAGATCAGTTTCCGGTGACGATTGTCCGGCCACCGATGGTTTATGGACCCAAAGATAAGGCGACCTTTGTTTTTGTGCGGACTGTGGGTCGGAACTTGCTTCCGCTGTTTCGTGGAAAAGGCAAGGACGGCCAAAAATATTATAGCGCAATTCACTCGGAGGATCTCTGTCGCGGAATTTTTCTTGCCTCACAGGTTTCTCCAGACGTGGTTCCTTCAGGGGAGATTTTTTATCTCTCTGGAGATGATTGGGTGAGTTATGAGAATTTAATGTTTACGATAGCTCGACACTTAGGGAAGAAGCCTTTTCGGTTTTCAGTGCCGATGGCCGCTCTGACTGTGGGAGCTCTGGGATTGAGCGCTCTTGGGCGAGTGACGAAGCGGACCTTTCCGCTCAATTTGGATAAGTTAAATGAAATTCGTCCGGACTACTGGGTTTGTTCCAATGAAAAAGCGAAGCGGGTTCTCGGATTTGCTCCACGCTTTGATATTTCAAGCGGGCTTTTAGACTCGGTTCAGTGGTATCGTCGCGCAGGGTGGATCGTGTGAACGAGGGGGCAAAGGATGAGATGGGGCAAGGCG
>JAHFAC010000401.1 GCA_023250755.1 Bacteriovoracaceae bacterium
AAACAGGGAGCCTCACGCCCAAGGGAGGGTGCTGTGGAGATGCGGTTGATGTCCTCACCGGGCCGACTGGAGTGACCGCAAACCCAAAAATGAACAACACCTCGGCACACCTCGAACCCTCACCACAAGTACCATTCACGACTCTCTGTAAAACTCCTGATTATTGAGGACTTCTCAAGTCCTCATGACCTAAGTGAGCTAATGCTTTTCTGAACTCTTCATAAGTTCCCTGAAGTTTCGCGTCTGGATAAAAAAGCCCGATCGAAGCGTACGACCCATTGATGGATAGGGACCTCAGGCGTGCCAACAAGTCTGCAACATCAAAGTGGGCCTCGCGCTCTACTTGAGAACGCCTTGATTCTAAATCTCGTAGCTTTAATTTAAATGAATTCTGCAACTTTCCGACTGACGCGGATTGCTTCGGATAGCGTTTCACAAATGCATAGGCCTCGTTCTCAATCAGAAGTCGATAAGCCTCTCTCTGGCGCTGTCGATTGGCTTCGCTCAAAGCCTGCGCTTGCACTGCCTTCAAATCTACTGAAGCAGGATCTTTCGTCACATAAAGAAAGCCCATGGGGATCCCCTGAGCGTTCAATACTCCAATGAGTTCGGTTCGCAAAGTGACGGGATGAAAAAGTCTTCGATACTGGCGATTTTCCACCCAGACTGAATCCACTTCTTGGAAATCTAGCCATCCCGGAATCCACCACTGCTTTTTGAATTTCGCAAAACGCCCCTCAGGGTCTGAAACTTTAAAAAGGGCAAGGCCGGATCCAACGCTTAATACCTTTTTAAAATCCATAAAAGGAGTCGCTTCAAGATAAATGAGGGGTTTTGATGAAAAAATCTGTTCAAACTTTCCTGGAGTCACAAGCGCTGTACACACCTCTAAAGAGATTTTTCGCTTGATGGCAGTCAAGCGATCTTGACTAGTTCTGGCCTCTCCACCCTGCAATGCTTGCCGAAAAAGCTCATCCACCCGAGGTGATGCAACCCAGGCCAAGGCATCTCCGAGCATGAATCGAATGATTTCAGCTTCTTGAATTCGAGTCCTGACTTCAAAATAACCACTCCAATCCTGCTGCTTCAGCGGCTCTAACGTTGGAGGCCGTGAAATGACGCTCTCGTCACACACTGCCTGAGGGAGCTTATCGTTGAGTTTAAAAAACTCTTGTAGACTCTCACCCCTTGCAGAGAAAACACCCGCTACGAAAAGGATGAAGGACAAGGCAATTCCACGGAACACCCACTCTAAATCTTGCCTGCGGCTCCATTGATTAAAATCTACGCTGGAATTCATGGACAGATTCCATTATCCCTGATCTTACAAAAAGAACAACTACAACAACTATGAAGACACGGAGAACCACCGAACTCATGAAGGTTCGATTTACTCTCAATATCAAATCTGCTGGCATACGCCTGGATCAGGCACTTTTGGAAGAAATTCGTTCAAAACTCCCCTCTCTTTCTCGTCAAACGCTCAAACGCTGCTTTAAAGATAAAACGATTTTTCTAAATCATCGCCCCTCTCAGGCCTGTGAGGCCTCTCATATCCTGCCCATCGGAAATCATGAGATCGAAATTCGTGGCATCAGCGAAATCGCATTTGCCGACCCCAAGGCCATGCCCTCACCTCGAGGTTGTTTTTTGCCAATTATGTACGAAGACAGGGATCTCCTGATTCTGCATAAAAAGTCAGGCACCCCTTCCCTTCCCCTTTCGCCCCACGAAACCGAAACCGCCGTCAATGCGGCGCTGGCCCATGCACCCGAGATTGCGGGAGTCGGGCGGGGTGGTCTTGAACCCGGCTTACTGCATCGACTCGACACGGGGACGAGCGGACTTTTGGTTTTCGCAAAAACGATGGCAGAGTACAAACGGCTTCGGACCCTCTGGAAAAACGGAAAGGTTGAAAAACGATATCGAGCCATTGTGACAGTCCAGGAGGGCGCACAGACGCTCGATGATCTCCCCATGACACTCACTTTTCCTTTAGCCCATGACCGGAAATCCAGCAAAAAAATGGTGGCCTATCTGGCCTCTTCGAAAATTCGAGGCAAACCCCTGCCCGCTGAAACAATCATTCTTAAAGCAAAAGAACTCTCACCCCCGAGACGAGGCCACCTCGACCTCGAAATCCAAATCCATACCGGAGTGATGCACCAGATCCGCTGCCATCTCTCGACGATTGGCTGGCCCATTGTGGGTGATCCGATTTACGGAGGCTCCCCCGCTGATCGACTTTGGCTTCATGCATGGAAGCTCAAAATCCCCCTTCGCTCTGGAACCGTACTTTCGCTGGAGGCCCAACTCCCCCAACTTTTTTAGACGATTGCAACCCACTCATCCGTCAAGAGACTCAACTACATCCCATGCTATTCCCGCAATTGAGGCATTTATAGCAAGCGCCGTTGCGAACGGTCGTATGACCACAACTATCACACGGTGGGGCATCCCCCATCATCTCAGCCAGATGCTCAGATGCACTCGACAAAACTGTAAAAGCCGCCGCGGTAGGGGGAAGTTGTACTGGTGCACGAACACCGGGTT
>JAHFAC010000402.1:0-1229 GCA_023250755.1 Bacteriovoracaceae bacterium
AAAAATCTTTGGGGGACAATAAAATGAACGCCTACAAGACAACAACTGAAGGTCTTCGATGACAATTAAGTGAACGTTCACTCAGCGAAAATTTAAATCGGTGATCGCAATCCGGCAATCCTCTGTAATCAATGATTCGCTGATCCGAGAATCTGTGGCCAGGCGTCCAGGCTTGCCGAGACAACTCATTAAAAACGGCTTGGTTGTGTCACAATCGGCGACAATTTATTCAGAGAGACGGCCGTCTTTCTCTTTGTCAGAATTAAGTGGGATAAATCCGCAGGAAAACTTGCCGCTTGCGGGCTTCCTGCCAACCCATTTAGGGACACCGGAAAATGTAAAGTGGCTCAGAACTCAAGTGAAGATCCCAAGCGCAAGGAGGCTATGCCTTCTCGTCTCATAGGGTCATTGAATAACCGATACCGATCAGTTTTTTGTTCTTGTAGGTCAATATCCCCTGTCCATTTAAGCCCGCGTCGGGATCCCAGAATCTGTGAGTTTCAATACCCGCCGATTTTTTGATCTCCGGCTTCTTTGACCAGTCGATTTTCAATCCAACTTTTGCCGTGTGGCTCTTCAGCTTTTCAATGGCTGCGGCTTCGTTTGAAAAACCAGCTAACGATTCAAGGATTTCTCGCGACGACTCAGGGGGCTGAGTTTCAATAGACAGTTTGCCTGCGCTTCCAAAATAAAATGTTATCGTCCCAAACTGCTGACCATCAAATTCTTGGGTAATCTTTCCATCACAGCGAGCCAGTTTGCCAAATAGAGATTCGC
The DNA here is from genome assembly GCA_023250755.1 of Bacteriovoracaceae bacterium. Taxonomy (GTDB): domain Bacteria; phylum Bdellovibrionota; class UBA1018; order UBA1018; family UBA1018; genus JAHFAC01. Next base: position 778 of record JAHFAC010000402.1, read on the forward strand.
CATACTTAAAAAGGACATCGTCTTCTTGGGATGTCCTTCGCTCTCTAATCCAACTGCTTTTATCCTCTCCTTCGCAGGTCACCTTTGCATGGGTTACGGATAAAAATAAAAGAGAAGTGGCGACAAATAGATATTTCATTTGTCGATAGTGACGGCTGAGGAGAGACCTGTCAATAAAACCAATCCTTGAGAAGGTTCGATTGACCGTCGAAACGCCCGCACTCCGAGGCTGTCAATGAGCCAAATGGTGTTCGATAGGAAACTCAGGAGGCCCGCTGACTCCGTTGTCCGAAGATTCATTGCTTAGACAGGCCACCTACGTTTTTCAAGGAACTCAGTTTATCCTTAAGGATAAAAAGATCGGCGTGGCAAGGCATTGCTTTCGAAGCGATGTTCTGTCGCGCTCTCATGCCCGTAAAGACAAAACTCTCGTGAAATCTCGATCTTTCAGA
>JAHFAC010000402.1:1239-2536 GCA_023250755.1 Bacteriovoracaceae bacterium
TTCAGATCTCGTTCGAATGTCTGAGCCCAGATGGTCAGGGAGTGACTGATTCACAAGTGATTTACAGTCAAATCTTTCGCCCCTCCACAATACGCAAAGGAGGAAAGGTCGAGAAAAAAAGTGGCTTGCTTAAGTGTACCTTGATGCCATGTTTTTGAAGTTCGTCCGCATATTCTTTAGTGTGTCTGAAATCTGAAATGACGACTTGTCCTCCTGGTTTTAGGACCCGAGCAATTTCTCGACAAGCTTGAGTTCGGCCTTCCTCATCGTAAATGTTATGAAGGCACAAATTTGAAATGACGACATCGAAGAAGGCATCGGAAAAGGACATTTTTCGGACGTCTTCATTTTTGATCTCCACTTTACCAATAACGTCTTCGACTCTAGCGTTTTTCAATGCGTTTTCAACGGAGTTATTTGAAAGATCCTCCTGATTCCAAATATCAATTCCAAAAGATTTTCCAGATTCAAGGCGCTTGGCTACACCTATCATGAGAAGACCTCGACCTGTGCCAACATCAAGAACAGTTTCCTTTCCAGTCCATAGAACTAGGTTCAATAGACGGTCTCTATGCCTAAACTTTCCAATTCTGGAATAAAGAATCATAAAGATGGAAGTTCCAACAGCTGAGAGCCCCCACCCGAGCAAGGGATGACCTATCCAAGCTATCCTAGAAAGAGAACTGAGAAATATGAACCAATAGCCGATGATGGCCGATAGTGCCCCAGCAATCAAAAAATTTCGAACAACACCTGGAGCGTCAACCCCATAATCAGGCTTTTCCATTGGCGTAATTTACGAAGGTATTTCTAAAATGTCTACATGAGTAATGCCTTTAGCCCCTGGTCAGCCTGTGAAGGCAGGCGCCGATGTGGTCGGCGAGATCGATAACTTCAAATGAAACGTGACCATGAAGACTCAGGATGCCTGACACTCTCGAAGACTGCCGAACGAAATAAAATAAAATTTCATCTGATCTCGCTTCGTTGGTTTCGCTGAGCCTTCTGCCAAGTTCAGTGGAATTGAGGAGGAGGCTCGTAGGAGCTGATCTTTGAGATGTCTTGGTAGCTTGATACCGAGGCAAGCTTGATAGAACTGAAGTGAGAGTTGATATGTTTTGAAATCTTTGAGCATCGCGATCTCCTTTTTATGATTTTTTGTGGGCCCTCAAGCGAAGCTGGGGCACACGAAAAATCATGAAAAGGAGTGACGGAACAAACGGATCGGACGACTGTTTTAGGCAAACGGCAAACGGAATTTAAAGCGGATCTTCGAGGTAAGTATACCCCGACAAAC
>JAHFAC010000403.1 GCA_023250755.1 Bacteriovoracaceae bacterium
GACAGGACAAAACCTCTTTTAGCATTTCCGATATTTCTGACGGTTTAATTTCGATACCGATAGGACCACATTGTTGGAACATGATCTTTTCAAGGCCGTCTTTTCGATACGGCGTGGCCGAAAGTCCTACGACATATCTCGCTGGTAATTGCTTGAGAATGGCCTCAAAAGAGGTAGCTGGGATATGGTGACATTCATCAATGATAATCTGAGAATACTTTTCTGCGATCTCAGACAAATCTTCCATACGACTTATCGACTGGAGCATACCGACATCAATTTTACCGGTCATCTTTTTCCTGGAGCCGCTCAAAGTTCCAATTTCTTTGATTGGAACTTTCAAGAAACTGGAAATGCGCTCTTTCCACTGCTACAGTAATGGCTGACGGTGGACCAGAACAAGTGTCGATACTTTTCTAGCGGCAATGAGCTTGCAAGCCATTACAGTTTTACCAGCGCCGGGAGGCGCCATCAATATGCCCAGGTCAGACTCCCTAACCTTCCTCACCGCTTTCTCCTGAATCGGAGTTAATGTCCCCTGAAATTCGACCTTAATCCTCTTTTTAGCAACACGCTCATCCCGAATCACAACGCAAGCTCCTGCTTCCTGCAAAATCTTGGTGGCTTTATCGAGTACACCCCTCGGCAACAGCAGATGATCGGGTCTCATCTCACCAGAAAAGATGAATCGGGGATGTGGATATGTCTGCATCCGCATCCGTTGCAGTTTGTAAAATTCAGGATTAGCGAAGCTCGATGTTTTCTTGAGTCGAGCGATTACTTTGGTCGGCAACCCTTCAACCGGAATCGAAAGCATGGAGTTGAAGATAATTTCGACATCCTTGCCATCGAGTGGATGATCGTGATCTTGCGTGACAGACGTCTTATCAAGTATCTCATTGTCTGTGAGCCAGGCAACATCTTCGAAAGCATCTGGCCGTTTAAAAGCACTTTTCGGCAAATACTCCTTCAGTAATGAGTCAACCTCGTACTTGTATAGGCGCCGAACCGACGAAAGGTAAGCCCACTGATCCGGGATTACTTCGAAGGACTCATCAACAAAGCAGGTATTACCGTTTTCACGCGGAGACTTTTGTAGTGGCAAAGCGATGAGGTTACCAAAGCCACCTCTTGGCAAAAAATCCTGCGTTGGAAAAAAACGGTCATAGGACTCGAGGCTTAGTCGAATATTTCGCTCAGAACACTTTGCGATGATGAGGGTTCCCAACGATCTCGCAAGTCTTGCCGGGACTGGTTCGCAAAAGAAAATCCAAGCATGACCTCCTTTGCTGGAACGGGACCTCTCCATAGCCACTTCTATTCCAAGTGAACCGGAAGTCTCTCGAAAAGCGAGAAGGTCGGCCTGCCAGGAGGATTCATCAAAGTCGCAAGCCAGAAAAGTACAGGTATCGTCTTCGCGAATTGCATAAGTTCCGATTGTGACGGAGCCACGAAGATGGGCGCCTACCGCGACTGCATTTAGAGCCAAGAATTTTTGATGGTTGCACTCGCCACATTTTATTGTGGGCTTCTGACATATTGGTTTCACCCATTCATTTTCGCAAACAGGAGCATATCCGCTTCTTCCGGTCTTATTATTCTCCCAACGTTTGGGATAAATAGCCTCGCGCCCTCGAAACAGACTCAAAAATAATTCAGCTTTTTCCTCGTTGGATTCTGGTGTTTTCATCAGAGAAGGACGACCCAATAAGGCCACAGGACTATGGTCGTCTCTTCGCACTCTGAGGTTTTTTAATTCGCCCAATAAACCAATTCGCTCTTGTTCCAGAGCGGTTAAACGATTCTCAATTGAGCGGATCTTATCATCTATATCCATGATCGTCCGGCCTTGACAAAAACTTTCAATTTTAGAGCGGAGTGGATTTCCACCAATTTATCGATGCTCATGTGGCCGACCTGCCCCGTAAAAATTTTTGAGACCCGATCTTGTGACAAGCCAGGCACCATTGATGCCAATTGACGTTGACTGATTTTTTCCTTCTGGCAGTGGCCCTTGAGAGCTCGAATAAGCTCAGACTTAACCTTGACCACCTGGTAATCAAGGCCCCACGATTCTGCCAGTTGCGCCAATTCTTTTTCCTGTTTTCGGATCACGTGTTCGCCCTTCGGATATGACTGTAAATATCCTATCAACCGGATAGGTGCAAATACCCTTTATATGGTGATTCGGAGCGCGAGGTATGATAGGCGTTGGCGCTAATTTTTTCTCGGATGGAGCTGTGGCCAAATCACTGAGTCAGACAATCAATGAAAAATATCAAGTATGGATTGCCCATCACATGACCCACATTGATAACCTACGTCCGATTCTTCATGCGCGAGAAATCATGTCATATAATCTCATGCGTGGACAAAGCTATCGAAATCTTGCCAACGAAGATGTGCAGGCGGGACGGGCCGCGATAGTAGTGCCCGTGACGGGCAAACCTTTGCACGACTATGTCCCTGTGCTGTCCGAGCTCGATTGACACAGTTGGGCTGATAATTTAAGTCAAAGAAGTGTGCG
>JAHFAC010000404.1 GCA_023250755.1 Bacteriovoracaceae bacterium
AAATCAGAATAAACCGAAAAAGAAAGCAGCATGACTAAATGGATGAATTACTTGAATATTTAACTCAAGCAGGACATTTAGCTTATTCCAAAAAGCGGACATCTTCGCTTAGTCCCAACAATTAATTAATTAATTATTTGAGTCTTGGGCTTCCTTCAGTTATTGGGATGGATTGAGGAGTATAGTTTACTTTTAATTGGGGAACAATTCTATGAAAAAAATCATGATACTTGCGGCTTTGGTACTTTCGACTTCGAGCTTTGCTGTGACCAGTGATGATGGCTATTTACGCGACTGTAAAAACAACGCTTTTTGCCAAATCACAGCTCCCTGCAATACCGAGGGTTTCAAGAACTGGAACGACCGGAATGATCCTGTTGTAAAAATTTCTGCTATCCTAAAAGTGAGCTTCAGGCTGGTCACGGTTCAAAAGCAAGATGAAAACCCAGCTTCTTGCACCTACACACTCATCCGCTAACAAAGCCTGCCACAAATTTGTAAGGTTATAAAATTCGCGCAAGAAATTATCAAAAAACGATAGTTTCTTGCGCGAAAGGCTATCTCCCATCCGAATCAAACTGAAGGATCTGTTCGGCCGTTTGCTCAGGCACTTCGACTTGCGTAAAGTGGCTGGTGTGATCAAGCCATACCAGCTGTGAACCGGGAATGAGTTTTTGAAAGCGCGGGCCAAAAGCAGGAGAAGCCAGCGCATCGTGCTTAGCCCAAAGAAGCAAAGTCGGGACCTTCAGAGAAGGCAAACGCTTGTGCAGGCGTTGCATGGGTCCTGTTGCTAGACTCTGACCTAAAACATGCCAAAAAACCTCAGTTCGGGCTTCGTCCTTGAAAATGGCAGAGTACTTAAGAACCTCCTGCTGGCTTAAGATGGAGGGATCTTCATAATGAATATTCTGCATGGTGAATGCTTTCGGATCTTTTTTTACTAACGAGAGATAAATGAACTTACCCAGAGGAAGATCAGCCAGCAGATCCAAAAGCAGGTACTTTGCTTCAATAAAACCAGGGGCATGGATCACGACCAGACGCCTCAGTTGATCTGGATAAAGGCTCGCAAACCAGAGCGCCTCATAACCCCCAAGTGAATTCCCAACAACATAGGGCCGATCCAGCCCCAAAGCCCCAATCAATCCTGAAATCATCTGTGCGATGCTTTCGGGACTCATTTCAAAATCAACGGGTGCATCGGATTGTCCCGCCCCGGGTAGATCCGGCACAATCACACGATAATGGCTTGCCAGGAGCGGAATCAAATAACGAAAGGAATAGCTGTCTGTCATCAACCCATGAAGCAAGAGAACTGGAGCACCCTCTCCAGCCACCTTACAGTGAATCAAGAGGGGTTGCGACCTTCCGGGAAGAGGAACAGGGACCTGAATACTTTCGAGTTCAAAATAAGTATGTGAACGCTTGGGTAGAGCAGGGAGATCCTCAAAACGGAGCCCCTGGGCACAAAAGCCCTGAGAAGCCGAAAAACAAATCACCCACGGTAAAAGCGGAAAAAAATTTAAAATCTTCATAGTCATAGTCTCTTTATATAGCTCACTGGGTCATTAATTAGAAACGCTTCTGTTGACGCTTTTTGGCAATTCTGTCAAAAGATGGGGCCCATGTCTCAGCATATACGGCGACATACAAAAGATGAGATTTACAAAAAAACCCTAAATGCAGCGCTCAAATTGGACTTCAAGCATGGGCATCTCCGCTGGACCATCACCGACTTATCCAAAAGCAGTGGGACTTCTCGAAGCCTGATTTATTATTATTTCGGCAAATCAAAATCTGAAATTCTCGCCCAAGCCGTTAAACTAATCGGAAGCGAGTTGGCCGGGTTTACTCCAGAAAAACTGCGACTCTGGAGTGAAGGTAAAATCGCAGAAGCTTTGCTATCGTCACGACTCCTATTGGATGACATCCCCGCGTTGATCCCCTTTTACTACAGCCATCGCGCTCAACCCACGCCGCTCGGAAAATTGATTCAAAAGATTGAAAAAGATTTTCATACAAAAATTACTCAATTTTTTCCGGCTGAGGCCCCTCAAATCACTGAAGCAATCCATGGATTGTTTTTAGGGCTTTCGTTTACACCCAACCTTTCAGAAAATGCAGTGAGAAATGGAGTAACCTTAGTCCTGAGTGGCTTAAAGCACTCCACCCGATAAAGTGATTTCACAGCTCTGCGCTCCTGCTGAGCGGTACGCTGCCTCGATTAACTGAATGCAGAGATAGGCCTCACGAGCTTCTTTACCCACGAAGTCGCCCTCTCGAATCGCTGTTTGGAACTGATCAAAAAGCGAGTTGAACCAGGTCACATGACTGGCATCCATCCAATGTGAAGAAATCGTACGTTTTTCTACAACCCAGCTGACAGAGCCTTGTGAGACATCTGGACCTTGGGTTTTATGCATCTCTGCAATTTGAAGATCATCGTCATCCACAGTGATCGCCCCACGATCCCCTTGAATGGTGTAAATCACCTTTCGAACACCAGCAGTCCAACT
>JAHFAC010000405.1 GCA_023250755.1 Bacteriovoracaceae bacterium
CAAGAATATCCCGCCGTTGAAGTGGGGATCTATCCTGCCTATGGAACATTAAGTGTAGCGCTTCTGTCTTCCAATAGAGATCAGCTACTCGCTTTTGAGAAAAAGCTGGTCGCTCATTTTAGTGGTTATCACTATGTAGCACCACAGGGGAAAATTGAAGAGGCGGTGCACGCTTGGTTTATCCAACATAAAAAAACACTGGCCTTTGCTGAGTCGTGTACAGGAGGGATGCTCGCAAGTGCTGTGACGGCGTTATCCGGCGCTTCCGATTATTTTTTAGGATCTTTTGTCGTTTATTCCAATGCGATGAAAGAGCAAATCTTAGGTGTTTCGCAAAAGACGCTTCAGTCCCATGGCGCTGTTAGCAAAGAGGCTGTGAGCGAAATGTTGGACGGGGTATTTAAAAAGAGCAGTGCTGATTTTGCGATTGCCGTCTCTGGGATCGCAGGCCCTGGTGGGGGATCAGATTTGCAATTCCCACTAAAACCTGTAGGTACCATTTGGGCTGCCATCGCGGAAAGGGGAAAGAGCCCAGATATCGGAACATTTCGGGCAAAGGGCAATCGCCAGACGATCATCCTTTCAACCACAAACTGCCTGCTTGGCGCTCTTTGGAGAAAGGTAGACAAGGGAATCCCGGCCTTTCCTTTTTGAATAAATAAGTTGATGGGATCGGAAATAATTGCATTGGAAATTCATTTCCCTCTATATACCCAGGATAACCGGAGGCTATTGTGAAAGAAGACGCGCGCAATTTACTCAATCCATTAAATACCTTAAAATCTTTGAATGAAGACCAGAAAAGGTTCTATTACTCACTGCCAGCTCTTGAAGGAAAAATTGGGCCTCATGTGAGGAAATTGCCGATCTCGATTCGGATTATGCTCGAGTCTTTGCTACGCAACTGCGATGGAAAAAAGGTTAGAGAAGAAGATGTGCTGCGCCTTGCTAAGTGGGAGGGGAAAAAACTCAATGAGGGAGATGTACCCTTTGTGGTTTCTCGGGTCATCTTGCAGGATTTTACAGGGGTTCCTCTTCTTGTGGATTTGGCGGCGATGCGCGATGCGGTGGCAGCGCACCATGTGGATTCAAAAATGATCGAGCCGATTGTGCCGGTCGATCTTGTCGTTGATCATTCGGTGCAAGTGGATCGGGCGGGAACTTTAGATGCCTACAGGTACAATTTGGAGATTGAGTTTGGCAGAAACAAAGAGCGGTATGAGTTTTTAAATTGGGGACAAGAGGCATTTAAGACGTTTAAAGTGGTGCCACCTGGCATTGGGATCGTGCACCAGGTCAATTTAGAGCATATCGCCTCTGTGGTCACTGAGAAAAAAGTAGGGGACAAAAGCCTTCTTTATTTTGATACGTTGGTCGGCACCGATTCCCATACGACAATGATCAATGGATTAGGTGTGCTCGGTTGGGGCGTGGGAGGGATTGAGGCGGAAGCTGCGATGTTAGGCCAGCCTTATTTTTTCCAAACACCTGAGGTAATCGGTGTTCTTTTAGAGGGCTTTTTGCAAGAAGGAGTGACAGCTACTGATTTAACCTTAAGAATTACGGAGCTGTTGCGCAAAGAGAAAGTTGTGGGGAAATTTGTAGAGTTTTTTGGAGAGGGAGCTGCAAGCTTAACTGTCGCTGATCGAGCAACCATTGGCAATATGGCACCAGAATATGGAGCGACGATTGGTTTTTTCCCCGTCGATGAAAAGACGCTTGATTATATGCGCATGACAGGACGGGATGAGACAGAGATCATACAGGTCAAAGAGTATCTGCAAGCACAAAAGATGTTCGGTATACCCAGAAAAGGGGAGATTGAATTTTCCAAAGTCATCGAACTGAATTTAAGTACGATCAAACCTTGCGTTTCAGGCCCCAAGCGCCCACAAGATCGGATCGATCTTGCAGATTTAAAGAAGAAATTTGAGCATCTTTTTACCTTGCCTGTTCAAGAAGGGGGCTATGGCAAAAGCGCAGATGAGAGAAGCTGTAAGATCAGCGTTCACTCGGAAGGGCATTTTCATTCAGGTGGGCATCATATCACAGGGGGCAAGGAAACTTTGCCCAGTGGAAAAATGAAAGCCGATTGGAGTGAAGATGAGATGGTTACCAACCGCCCTATTACAGATGAAGTGATCAATCCAGGCTATACAGAGTGCAAGCCTTTCGACATTGTTTTAGATCATGGCTCTGTTGTTATTGCGGCGATTACAAGTTGCACGAATACGAGCAATCCAAGCGTGATGATTGCCGCAGGTCTTTTGGCAAAAAAAGCCGTGGAAAAGGGACTTGGTGTCAATTGTCGCGTTAAAACAAGTTTAGCTCCAGGCTCACGAGTGGTGACAGATTATCTTGAGAAATCGGGCTTACAAAAATTTCTGAACACACTCGGATTTCATCTTGTCGCTTATGGCTGCACAACATGTATTGGCAATAGTGGTCCTTTGGATGAGAATATCGAAAATGCCATCAAAAAACATGATTTGATCGCAGCGAGCGTACTCAGT
>JAHFAC010000406.1 GCA_023250755.1 Bacteriovoracaceae bacterium
CAAGGGAAGATGCTGAAGAACTGGCATTTCTGAGAGAAGTGCTCCAGGGAATGGAAGATAGCAAGGGCAATCTAGAGAAGGTGCGCACATTTTTAAGAAATAAATCAGATTCTCTTTCTGCATTAAGCGTCGTGGCACCCTCACTTCCGAAAACGCAGGAAACAATCAAGAAAAGGATTCTGTATCTGAAAAAAATTGTCGAATCGATTGGACTAAGAGCCGTACGGCTCGCAAGTCGAGGTGCAGCCAAGGAAGTCGGAGGTTTAATAAAAGAGTTACAGACTAAGGATCAGCTCGATCCACCGGTAAGGCAAGATGCTGACGAATTTGTTTATCCAGCGGATTTCGAGCTCGGCAAAAAAAATGGCTTGAGAAAAGAAGCTGCCTTTCGTCTTGGCAAAATGGAGGACGCTGCGGAGGAGGCTGTGCCGGCGCTTATCCAAGCTTTGAATGACTCGCATGATGATGTGGTTCATGCAGTCCTTCGGACGCTTGGCAGAATGGGGACGAAGGCTGAAAAGGCGACTCCCAAATTGGTGGAGATGATACGAATCAAAGCAAAAAGATTCTATAAGATATTTGCAACTGGCCAATCTGACACTCGTACGCGTGAATTATTAATTGGCCTGATCCGAACGCTTGGGCTAGTTTCACCTAAAAACAATGATGAGGCAATGGCTCTCCTCAAGTCTTTTCAGCTCAAAAGTGAACGAGAACTCATGCGCGTGGTTCAAGAAGCTCAACGGTTTATTTCAGGGAAAAAGCCCCGGCCTACCAAAATGGAAATTGAAATAGGTGATCTTATCGAAAAAATACTTGAACCCGATACAGATGATTTTTTATTTGAACATGAGGGCATTAAAAATCTAAACCGTAGTCCGCAAGTGAATCGGATATTTGCAATTGTTAAAGCTAACCCAGGTCTGACTGAAAATACACTGCGGCGTTTGCGAGAAGCTCTGAAAGAAGTGCCACCCGATGGGGAAAGTGGGTCCGTAACTTATCAGTATGGGCCTGTCAAAAAAGCAATTCGGAACGCCATTTTAAAGATAACAAACCTTAGAACAAATGGTCCCAATGCCGTGCGGCTGGCTGCACCAACGCCGACTCCCAGCCACCCAGCTTCATCTTTTCCGCGTCTATCTCAGCGTCCTAACCAATTTATTTCTCCCGATCCCTCCGCCGCGCTGGCCAGGCCCGACGCGATCATCCGCTTCCCAGGTCTCGAGGGCAGCTCGATAGCCACGCAAGCCGCCGAGAACCAGGCCTTGCTTTTCGGGGCACTCGGTAAGCCCGATGCTACTTTTTCCAAGCGTTCTGCATCACGTCTCGCGGGTGCGATTCACGATTCAAAAACGAAATCTCTCACCGCTCGAAGACGAAAGTTTATCGGAGTGTTTTCGGCAGGGATGCTGGCATTTTTATTTTGGTTGGGCGAAATACCATCTGTCATCGGCCAGACGCTCGAAAATCCGAAGGCATCCTCTGTCCAAGACCATCAAAACGGAGTCGATTCTGCATTTTCAATTTACCAACAGTGGCTCGTAAAACCCCTTTTATATCAGGTCTATCAAAACGATCATTCCCAGGGAGAAACAGGGCAGGTGTTGAAAATTTTGTTGGATTACCGTCGTGTTCTTGAAAATTTGAATTTAAGTGCGACGCCGTCGGAACTACAAGGAATATTGGAAGCAAATAAACAAAATATTATCCAGGCCCAGCGAACGGCCTGGGAGGCATTTCAAAAAATACATTTCTCGGATGCTGAGCTTGCCGGATTTTTGGCTTCATCTTATTCCATGGATAGATTCCATTCATTTTTACTTTTGAGATTACCCGGGTATCTTGCCCAGCGCGGGATTTTTACATTTTTTAAACACAACCTGCTATTTGGTGCTGATGAATCTACAGGAAGGTTTGAGATTGCGTTTGCCACGTTTATCTTAAATTTTTATGAGGTGAAAGCGATAGACCTGCCCGATGCGGGGCCCGTACTCGCGGCGAATATGGGATCTTCTTTGCCAAAGCAAATTGTTTTGGGAGATCCTATTTCGTTGCCGGGATATTCGCTGCCTATGCCTGAATCCTGGGTGGGAAAATCACTAAGCGGTGTCCTGATTAAAAACGACTCATCATTTGAAATTGAATCGCGATCAAGAATAGATTTTGCCAATCAAATCAACCGGGCCGCCCAGCTGATGGGTCGAGGCCGGATAAAAAAACCTGGAGAAAACAGCCGAGAGACCCGTCTTTTTGGTGTCATGAATCTGGTGGAAAGACTTGTTCAAAAATATCCTTTGATCTTGAACCCGAATCCTTCGGACACGAACCCCATGGTCTCGTTAGCCGAGGCAGATTTGGCTCGGCATGAATTGACGCACTTTGTGCATGAAGTCCATACCTCGAACGACGAAAGGCTATACCCGAGTCAATTTGCCGATGGGCAGTCCTATCTTGATGCAGATTTCAACCAGCTCGTGCATAGGGAAATAACGGCCTACCTGGGTC
>JAHFAC010000407.1 GCA_023250755.1 Bacteriovoracaceae bacterium
AATCATCAAGATCACTATTTTCAAAGCGAATCATCCCGCGAATCAAGTCATTAAATTCTACATGGCCTTGGAGAGGAATTTTTGCCCGAATCACGCGTGATGAGACCCCCTCAGGAGGAGAAACACGCTCACGGCAGCGGCGATCGTACTGGGGCTTTTTGCCCTCTGCCATTGCTTTCTCACGCATTTTTTCGACCTCAGCTTCTGTGCAATAACACCAATAGGCATGCCCCCCCGCCACAAGCTCTTCTGCCTTTTGGCGATAGACATCCAGTCTTTTACTCTGAAAAATCGGCTCTTCGTCCCAAGTGAGCCCTAGCCACCCCATCGAAGAAAGAATGTCTCGCGTAAACTGATCTTCTGATCTTTCAAGGTCTGTGTCTTCGATTCGAAGGAGAAATGCCCCACCAAAGTGACGGGCGTAAAGCCAGTTAAAAAGCGCCGCCCGAACGCCTCCGATATGCAAAAACCCAGTGGGTGAAGGGGCAAAGCGGACTCGAACTTTAGAACTTACAGTTTTAGAGTTTGTGGGTGACAAATGAGAGTGAGCCATAGATTTCAACCCAATACCTTAACTTTTTAGGACCCATTTCTCTCAATGACTCTCAACCCCCCGAGCAAGCCAATAGCTTTCTAAAGATCGCCAATCCCGGGGAGAAAGCTGAGGAGAACCTTTGATTTCTGGATGACTCATGGATGCCAGAATGCGGCCTCCTTGACCCCCGTTCAATCGGCTGATTTCTGCCAAGGAGGGGCCGTGGCCCACCGCATGGCAGGATGCACAGTTTTGGACAAATATCTTTTCACCCCGAACGGCTGCTGGATCTGTGCGCCGTTTAAGAAAAATATCACCCAACTTTTCACGATAATTTGAAAATTCCACCTCCACCAAACCTGGGACTGAAAAAAATTCTACAGGTAGATTTTCTTGGTGCACTTTAGAATGGAGCAGCCCTGACACTCTGGAATACAGGGGCCCCTCTAAACCCAGCTCTTGTCGATTTTTTTTTAAAGCGAGTAGAATTGGATACTTGACGATGAAAAATCGAGGGATTAAAGCACGAATTCCCTTTTGATCCTTCAGAATAACGAGATCAATTTGAGCCTTTTGATCTGCTGTGAGCCCTTCCAAAGCATGGTCCATAAACTCGGAGAGGAGCACGCCCTGCCAGTGTACACGCTTCCTGGTGCCCGGCTCTTGCTCTTGGTTTGAGCTCTGTTTCCAGTGAGAAAGGGTTTCAAGGGTCCAATATTTCAATTCCTGAAGCTTTCCCCCATTTTTCCAAATCGCCCGAACTCCTGTCGCGCCCCCTTCTGCCGGGGTCCATTTCGCTAACGTACTGATCAATAAGAATAAAATAGGCAATAAAGTCAACCGACGCATGTCCGGCCTATTGCACCAGCACTCTGGCTGGCTGTCAATGCGGGAGTTGAACCCCCTTTTTCTTTATGCTAGATAAAACCTGTATTTAAGGGTACACCGTAAAAAAGTGGGCCGGTTTGCCCGCTTTTTTTTTGACTTGAGGGTCTAAGAGCCCCCCACGATCGAGGATGCTCTCAACCAACAGGCGACAATGAGGTTATGATTCAGAACTCTAATTCTAAATCCGTGTCTTCTTTCAATAACGAAGACCGCTTGCTTGCTCTGGTTTCGCCTATTCTAGCGCCCTTAGGATACGAAGTCATTCATTTGGAAATGCAAACGCAGCGACAAAAAATATTGAGAATTTTCATCGATCACCTAAACCCCACCGCCGCTGGAGCTGGGATTACAGTCGAAGATTGCGCAAAGGCATCGCGAGCCTTGGATGAGCCCCTTGACAAAATCTCTGAGTTTGAAACTCTGTTTAAAGGAACTTTTGAGCTTGAGGTTTCTTCACCTGGGATCAATCGTCCTCTTCGGGGTATTCAAAATTTCGAACGATTCACGGGCAAAGAAGTGAGAATTTCGCTATTCAGGCCCCTCTCTGCCGAGGAACTCGGCAACAACCGCTATTTTACAAAAAATCCTAAGCAAAAAAATTTTTTAGGAATTTTAAATGGGGTCCAAAACGGCCCAGGTGAAAAAATTAGGCTCGTCATTCCAGTCTCTGGCCCAATCTCTGGCCCAATCAAAGAAGAGGTTTTCATCCCTCTGCCCTTGATTGCTAAAGCAAACCTTGAACCCAATTTCGAAACATTGTCTGACGTATCTGATGAAAGAGAGTAAAACTATGAATTCAACCGAACTCACTCGTGTCATTGAAGCAGTTGGAAAAGATCGCGGAATCAAAAGGGAAATCATCATTAGCGCATTGGAGCAGGCGCTCTTAACAGCAGCCCAAAAGAAATATGGACCCAATGCAGTCCTTGAAGCTCACTACAATGCAGACACAGGTGAGATCGATCTATTTCAGTTTAAAAAAGTAGTAGAAAGTGAACCTGAAATGCTCGAGGAGTCCGAAGAAATCTTGCTTGAGGAAGCACTCAAGCTCGACTCTGAGGCAGTCATTGGCGACGAACTCGGG
>JAHFAC010000046.1:0-8175 GCA_023250755.1 Bacteriovoracaceae bacterium
TTATTGTGGCGCCCATCAGTGGTCACTTCTCTGATCAAGTCGGGAGCCAAGAGCTCAGTTTTGCAGGCGCCATGATGAGTGCAATTGGTCTCTTTTTAATGGCGGGCTCCTTCGGCTCAGGGCTTCAAGCAACGAGTACACCCTTCCAAATTATTCTTGCCCTAAGTGCTGTGGGTTTAGGTACCGGACTTTTTCAATCTCCTAACAACAATGCGATCATGGGCTCTGTTCCTCCCGCAAAATTAGGGGTCGCTTCGGCACTTCTAGCCACAGTGAGAAATCTCGGAATGGTTGCCGGAACAGGGTGTGCCACAGGTCTTTTTGCTTGGAAGTGCAAAACCAGCGCTGATTTTGTCTCAGCTCTTCATTTTACATTAGGAACATCGGGAGTCATCTCGGTGGGTGCCATGATTGCATCACTTGGGAAAAAACGAGGTCCACATTCGGATCCTCTAGGATAGACTAATCACCATGGTATGGAAACCGAAAGAAAAGGAGTTGACCCTCGAAGAGGCCATTAAATTCGCAAAAAAAGAATTGGCTCCATTCTGGTTTGGATCAGCGCCCCTTTTAGCCGGAATCAAAACAGCCCAAGGTGCCACTTCTTATCCACTCGATCCAAACTTCAACCATCATATTTGGGCCTTATTCTTTATCGATCCCACAGATTTTGCAGGAATGATGACCATTCAGTTTGCTCGTGAGATCCATCGTCGCTACAGCGAGATGAATGTCAAGGTTCTCTTGATTCTAAAACCCCATTATCCCTTTATTCGCGAAAAGTTCCCCATCGAACAGTTGATACGACAGCATCAAATCCCCTATCCAGTCGTTGCGGACTCAGATCAAATGCTTTGCACCGCGTTTGGAGTTCACACTTATCCTAAACTCATCCTTTTACATCAGGGGAAATCTGTTTTTGAACGAGCCAGTGCGCGGTGGTTGAACCATACAGAAGGTGAAATTCAAAAATTCCTTCGAAACCAAGATCCAGGACTCGCTCTACTTCCTCTCTTCGAACCAACCTATGCGTGGTTTCAAGATGTACTCCGAATCGAACTCGGCAGAGGAAAAGGCACGACCTTTCCTTTGCCCCGCTTTAGTCCTCCCCAGCAGGGTTTTGGCGCAGCCCTCTTTACGGCGCAAAAACCAGAAACATTAGATTTCTTATCCACCGAATCCACTGAAAAAAACCTCTATATTTTCGGAAATTGGATTCAAGACGGAGATCGAATTATTACGTCCGATCCCCATGCAAAAATGGCATTTCTCAGCCCCACCTCAAACATTTCAATCGTTGCTCAATCAGTCGCAAAGGCAAAGACCCTCGCCAAGCTCACCGTTGAAATTAATGAAAACCCAGTCTTCGATACTTTTGCCGGAAGCGATCTCTCCACCGATGATGAAGGACAAAGTGTGATCCGTCTTGAGGATCCGCGAATTTATCACTTGGCAATGAAACTTCCCAAAAAAATGCGGGAAATTAGCTTGAAATTTCCATTAGCTAATCGAATCCCTATTGCCATTTATGGACTCAGATTCAGCGAAACCTCCTGATTTTGATGGGCAGCAACGAGATTCCTGCGAAATTGATCGGGCTTGACTCGCTTAAGCGCAGAACTCGACACACGTTTTTTATATTGTTCTTCGGTCTCGCTAAAAAGGGATTTCCAATCCTGCAATTCAGTTGCATCTAATTCCTCTTGCGCTTTTGATGGAGCACAACTACTCAAGGCCGCTCTTGCGGCCTTCTGATTGAAGGGGCAAACTTCCTGGCAAATATCGCAGCCTGCTACCCAAACGCCAATTTTTTTTTGCTGTTCCCGGTCAAGATCCAAAGGCCCCCGCTTCTCGAGAGTCAAATAACTAATGCATTTTCTTGAGTCCAAATTTCTTTCGCCAATAAAGGCACCCGTTGGACAAGCCTCAAGGCATCGATTGCAGCTGCCACAATAATTAGGTAATGGCTGGGGGCTCCGATCCAGCTTTTGATTAATCAGCACCTCTCCAAGAAAAAGATAACTGCCTAGTTGGGGATGGATGAGTAGCGTGTTCTTACCAATCCATCCTAGCCCAGCCAAAGCAGCCCAAGAACGTTCAAGAACAGCGCTGGTATCAACACAGACTTTCCACTTAAGGGATTGCCACCTTAACGCAACACTCGTCATCATCTTTTCAAGGCGTTCGGTCATCCAAAGATGATAATCATGACCACGGAGATAGCGCGCATAACGAGGACCCTTGTCTGAAGAAAGGGCCCCTGTGGGTCTTGCGTCATAAGGCGCTGCGACACAGAAAACACTCTTTGTATCAGAAAATAAAAGCCTAGGATCGGCCCTTCGATCCCGCCCACGGACGAGATAGTCCATCGAACCAGCAAAACCACTGCTCAGCCATTGGTCGTATCTTTGAACATGCGTACTAAATCTTTTACCCAAAGATTCATCTAAATCCACCGCACCCGAAAGAGGAAAGCCCTCAGCCTGTGCCGCTTCTACCAAGAGAGAATAGAGCACACTCAAGAATGTCGATGCTCCAAGTTCGGTTGGTCAATCATTGGCATAGAAGGTATGGGCAACTTTGGGGGATTTCCCTTCGAAATCAAACGAATGACTCGACCCACAAGGTCATGGGGCATTGCCTCAGTGATTTCGATTTCAAGTAAATCTCCGGGTTCAAAAATAGAAAGATCATTCGAAGCCCCTAGATCGTTGATCAAAACATGACCATCGATCTCTTGAGCTTGCGTCGGCATTCGTCCCTGCAGGAGCAAATCACTCTCCTCACCAGACCCCTCGAGCAATACGGGCACACGCTTGCCTACATAATTTTGTAAAAGACCGTGGGATTGCCGCTCTAAAAGAGAAGTTAATTGTTGGTACCGCCGGCGCTTCGTTGCTGGGTGAATTTGGCCAGGCATTTCAGCGGCCTTTGTGCCTTCTTCTTTTGAGTATCGAAAAACACCGACATGATCGAGTTTAAGCGCTAAAAGGTCCTGGCAAAGCTCTTCAAACTCTTCTTCCGTTTCGCCAGGAAATCCAACTATAATTGAAGTTCTGAAAACCACTCCCGGGATCTTTTCTCTCAATTTTTTGACGAGATCAATAAGCTTTGCCTTGGTCAGACGTCGATTCATAGATTGCAGAACGCGGTCATTGGTGTGTTGAATCGGCATATCGAGATATTTTACGATTTTTGCTTCATTCGCGACGATTTCAACCAATTCATCGGAAAACTGATCCGGGTACACATAGTGGAGCCGCAACCAATCGAGTCCCTCGATTTGACAAAGTTGGGGCAAGAGCGTTTCAAGCCGCTCACGGTATTTCCACTCCATCCCATACTCAGTGAGATCTTGCGCGACCAAATTGACCTCGCGAACTCCGCGTTCAATCATTGACCGCGCCTCCGCAACCAGAGAATCCCCTGATCGGGAACGGACATTCCCTCTGAGTTTCGGAATAATACAAAAAGCACAACGCCGGTTACACCCTTCGGAGATTTTCAAAAATCCGGTGTAATATGACCCAGTCAAGATTCGAGGATCTTTTTCGGTATGAATAAAGGCAGGTTGATCAATATAAGAACGCGTGGGGAGCGGAGCGCCAAGGTTAAGCGATTTTCCATGTGCATTGAGAAGTTCAGTAATTCGATGATACTGGCCCGTGCCGATAAAAAGATCCACCTCTGACATGTCTTTTTCCAACTCTTTAGAATAGCGCTGGGGAAGGCAACCCGATACGACCAACACTTTGCATCCCGCGGATTGCTTGAGTTCGGCCATTTCTAGAATCGTCTCAATCGATTCTTCCTTGGACGCCTGAATGAAAGAACAGGTGTTCACAATGACCACCTCTGCCTGAAGCGCTTCTGGAACTACTCGATACCGATCACGCTCTAAGAGACCCAACATCACCTGAGAATCTACAAGGTTCTTTGGACAGCCAAGACTGACGAAGTAGACTGGGGTTTTTTCTGTTTGTGGAGCTAGAGAATTCACCATGGCCTCTCGATCATTCCCTGAAGTTGCCAAACTGAAGTGGAACTTTGAGGGTATCTTGCTTCGTTTTCAAAAGCCCCATCACTGACTGTAAATCATCCCTGCTCTTTCCATTGACACGAACTTGCTCATCTTGAATCTGGGCTTGAACTTTAATGCGACTCTCTTTGATTTCAGCGATGATCAGCTTCGCTTTTTCTTTTGAAATCCCTGCCTGAATAGTCACGACTTGCCGAACGCTCCCACCAAAAGCCGATTCCAAATCCTTGTAGTCGAGCGCAAGCAGCGAAATGCCGCGCTTGACGAATTTATTTTGTAGAACATCATTCAAAGCATCGAGCTTCGCCTCTTCACTACACCAAAGCGTGATTGTTTTTTCTTTTTTGTCGAGAGTGATCTCGGCTTTCACCCCTTTGAAGTCGTAACGTTGAGTCACTTCCTTAGTGGCTTGATTGATGGCATTGTCGATTTCCTGCCAATCTACATCAGACGAAATATCAAAAGAGGGCACGATACCAATCCTCCGTTCACCCTAAGACACACAGGTGAAATTAAAAACAATTACCGGGTTCTATACAGAATTAGTCAGATAAATTCAACTCTCTTGGCTACTACTCAGTAACTCGGTCAGTCTCAGGGGGGGGGTGAAAGAAAAACAAATCATCGGCAACTTCTTTGCCCAGTTGGATTTTGCTCAAGCTAATTTCAGTGTAATTACCCCCTTTGTGTCGCAAAATCACCTTTTCTATTAAGCTCTTATCTACATTAATGACAATCTCAGCCTGTTCTACCGTCCCCGCACTTCCGGGCTTGGGCGTAAGTATAAAGCGTCCATCTGCAGGCTTTGTTCCTTGCTGCTTAATTTTCATGTCCTGGGTCATCTGAAAAGACCCGGAGAGCAGTGCATTGGCTAGTTTAGTTTGAAACTCTGAGGCTTTTTTTTCAATCAACTGTCCTCGCTCTCCCTCTTCAAAAGGGGGCGTATAGTACCAAAATTTCTTGCCATCGCTCACTAGGAGATTGCGATCGGGCTTCAAAGTCTCCCACCGAATTTTATTGGGACGCTTGATCATAATCAGCCCTGAGCTTGCTCTTTTTTGCTTCAGTGCAACGACTTCATTCGTTTGAGTGAACTCTGCCACCAGCGTATTTTCTTTTTGGTAATTTACTTCAACGTCCCGGAGAATTTTAGGCAGTACTGCCGGCAGATTAGGCCTAACGGGTGAGCTCGCAAAAACATTGGGTAAAAATTGGAAACAAGAAAATTGGGTAAAAAATGATAAAAAACCTAATGCAATTACAAAACTGACTACGACCCCTTTACACACCATCATCTCATCTCAATCGACACCATCTTAGAAACGCCTGGCTCCTCCATGGTGACACCATAGAGAGTGTCATTAAGTTCCATCGTTTTTTTATTATGTGTGATCAAAATAAATTGGCTCTTGGCTGACATCTCCTTAAGGAGTGCATTGAACTTGCCAATATTTGCATCATCCAATGGCGCATCAACTTCGTCTAAAACGCAAAAAGGCGAGGGTTTGACGAGAAAAATAGCAAAAATCAAGCAAACTGCTGTCAGGGCTTTTTCACCACCCGAAAGCAAAGTAATATTGGTGATTTTTTTTCCGGGCGGTTGAGCCAGGATGTCGACTCCTGCTTCGAGAATATCGCTCACACCTTCAGGATAAACTAGAGAAAGCTTGGCTTGCCCCCCTCCAAAGATGATTGGAAAGAGCCTTTCAAAACGATCTGCAATAGCCTCAAACGCCTTGCGGAACCGCTCCTCAGAAGTTTTGTTGATATATTCGATTGCCTCCTGAAGGTCTTTGATCGAGTTATCTAAATCTGTCCTCTCAGACGAAAGATGATCAAAACGCTTCTTGAGCTCGTCATACTCTTCGATCGCTGTGACATTCACTTCACCCAAGCGCCTGAGTCGCTCACGCAATTTTTCGACCTCTTCACTCAGAAGACGCTCTTCTTCGACAGACATTTCAACGGTAACGACGGGAGCTCCCATCTCTTCCTGTACGGGTGAGATCAGGGTACGATCAAAACAACCTGCTCCATATTTCTCTTCTAGATTTTGGATTAAGAAAGAGAGCTCGCTCGAGAGTCTTTCACCATCAATAGAAAATTCATTTACTTTTGTGGTTTTCAGGTCGCTCGCTTGATGAAGTTCTTTAATGCGATCCATAGCGCTAGTAATTTTTGCGCCGGATTGTTCCACTCGCTCCTTTACGACAGAGAGCTCTTCTTGTGCTTGGCCAGAAGTCAAAACCAACGCTTGGATCCGATTCTGAATCTCGCAATCGCCTCCCGAATGCTCTTCTTTTTCCTGGGTAGCCTTCTCAAGAACTTTTGAAATCTCAGCTAATCTCTTTTTGCGATCTTCGATCCAAGCATCAGAAGATTCCAGCGCTTGCTTCAGAGCAGAAATCTTCTCTCTTGAGGACGCCTCATGCACCCGCAATGCCTGAAGCTCCTCCTCACGAGCTCTCCACTCGGAGTCACGAGCAAACGCTTCTGCCTCTGAAGTCACGATCTGCGTTTCGAGGGCTTTTCGTTGAGCAAGAAAAGATTCAAGCTGACTTTCAAGCTCCGAATGAGTGACGCGATTCTGCTCTGATTCTCCTTTAATTTGGTCGAACTCGGCCTTGAGTGAATTAAAAATCCTTTGCGATTCTTGATATGCACGTTCTTGCTGTTGCCCTTCACGCACCAGTGAGAGACTCCTCACTTCAAGAACTTGTTTTTCAGTTTGAAGAGATTGAACCTCGATTCGGATTTTATCGGCAATCTCACGCACCTGCGCTAGCGTAAGTTCCAACTCAGCGCACTGGATCTGGCTTTCTTCAACCTGCCCAGTGAGCAAGCCAATTTCTTTTTTTCTCCCTAAAATGCTGGTGGACTCTACTCTTTCTGAGCTGCCCCCGCGAAGAATTCCCGTTCCGTCTAAGACCTCCCCCTCCATCCCCACTACGGACCAACCCGAAAGCTTTTCAAGTCCTGAGTGTCGTAAAAAATCAATCATCGGAGCAAAAGATTGAATCACGCACACTTTGTCAGTTGCTCGATTGGCCATTGCCTTCCAGTCAGCACTCACTTCCGGTCGCACTCTCACGATAGAAGAAAATTCCCCTAAAACTTCAAAGCCTGCCGACTGGAGAAGCTCGTAAACTTCAACATAGGATTTTTCTGAGCCCCTGAGTGTCGCTGCAAGATGAATCGACGCACAACCCTTTTTACCTTCGCGCAAGATTCGAAGTCCATCCATCGCAACAGAAGAATCCAGTGCGAGCAGATGCTCAAGGCGATCCCCCAGCCACCCCTGGAGTGCCACCTCATAGCCTGAAGGAATCTCGAGAATATCAACGAGCGCCTGAAGTGTCGCCGTAACTCCCGCAGTCTTTGTCCAATCCAATACTGCCTTGGGACCGTCAGTGAAACCCTCGTGAGCGGCATCTAACTCTTCTAAACTTTGGAGCCTCGACCTGAGCTGTGTGGCCCCTTTCACAGCATCATCATGTTTCAGCTCGAGCAGCCTCAACTCGCGTTCTTGCTCTTGTAGTGAAGCGCTGGTACTCGCGCATTTTTCAATCACTTCTTGTGCTCGCTGCTGTGCTTCAAATGATAGCCGTTTTGACTTTTCCAGATCTTCTTGACACTGCTTGGTCTTTTGGTTTGCCTCGAGAAGCTGTTGTTCGACCTTTTGAGCCTGAACAGAAGCCGACTCTAATCGGCTCTTCAAAGCGGATTGACGTGAATTCAGTTCTGAAAACCGAGTTACACAACCCAGCAACTCTTTCTTTTCTTCTTCGGCCTTGCGCCGAATCGAATCGGCGCCTTGACGAAGACTGCGAACCTGAACTTCCATTTTTTGTGCTTGATCTGTTGTCGAAAGAAATGCCTTTTCAGAGTCCTGGTAATCGCCTTCCAGTTGCTTAGATCGCTCACGCTCCTGGATAATGGAGGCCTCGAGCCCTTCACGCTCTCGCTCCATCGCCTGGAGCTGAGTGACTAAGTCGCCCTGGCGTTTTTTAGAGAGCTCAAGCGCGCTCTGCTGCCGGGTCAACTCAAAGTTGAGCTCTTGAATTTTTGCCTGTAGCTCTTCACCTGTTTTTGCATCCGTAATCTGATGCGTACGTTCGATTTCGATAGAGTTTTCT
>JAHFAC010000046.1:8185-9693 GCA_023250755.1 Bacteriovoracaceae bacterium
ATTGAAGCTCAGCCTTAAGTCCCAGCAACTCTTGCTGAAGAGCTTCTCGACTTCCTTGCAATGCATCGAGTTTCCCTCGAATAACCTGAGCTTTTCTCCGACCCCAACTTAACTCTTTGTCAGCCAACTCTGTTTTGTATTTGCGATGAAGCCTGGCTTTTTGGGCCTGTCGCTCGAGCGAATTCAAATTCCGCTCGATTTCCTGCAAAATATCATTGAGTCGCGAAAGATTGGCTTGCGCGGCTTCCATTTTGCGCAAAGATTCTTTTTTGCGCGCCTTGTACTTGGCAATTCCGGCAGCCTCTTCTACTAAAAGTCGGCGCTCATCGGGTTTGGCGTTGACGATCTTGCCAATCTGCCCTTGCTCAATGACGGAGTAGCCTTTAGCCCCCACGCCTGTATCCATGAATAATTCTTGGATGTCTTTGAGCCGCGCAGGTACTGAATTGATGAAATACTCACCCTCTCCAGTGCGATAAACGCGTCTTGTAACAGAGACCTCTTTTGAGCGCAGATAATAAGGGAGTCCCTCCGTAGCATCCCCCGGAGAACCTCCAGAAGCCCCACCGTCAGTGGTCTGAACTTGCGTTTCGAGAACCATCGTTGCTTCAGCAAATCCCAAGGGAGAATATTTGGAACTCCCATTGAAGATGAGATCCTCGCTACCGCTTCCCCTCATATGTTTATAGGATTGCTCACCCATCACCCAGAAAAACGCGTCCACAATATTGGACTTTCCGCAGCCATTGGGGCCGACAATTCCAGTAATCGAGTGATCAAAATGAATGACGGTTTTATCTTTGAATGACTTGAAACCCTGAATTTCCAATCGCTTAACGCGCATTATCAAGAATTCCTTTTCTGAAGCTGAGTATCAAAGCGTAGAAGTAATGTATCAAGCGATGGTAAAAAAACAAGGGCCCGTGAAGCTTTCTTATGCTTCACAGGCCCTCTTGATTTTTCGGCTTTCTAGCTGCTCAGGCTTGGAGATGATTCTTAATCTCGCGGCTGGCCTCCTCTCCAGCAACTCACCTGGCCTAGATTACCTAAATGAGTTTAAAATTTTTCTAAATTACTCCGGAGGGCCTGTCTCCGGGTACTCGTGGATCGCTCGGATCCAGCACGGTGTGTGTTTCCTGCGTGCACAGATGATAATTCTCATTCTGAGTACCTCCGATTATTAAAAAATACAGGGAATATTGACGCATAGCAATGTGGCGGGGGTGACTTATTAATATTATTATTTTATTAGAAACTAATGTAATTTCAGCGGGTTGGCGTGCTAATTCTTTTTAATAACGGAATAAAAGTTAATTTTTTAATATTTTGTTAATTTTAAGTTACCGATAAAGTTCTGAAACGCGTGCAGTTTTAGCCCAAAGCGTGAGGTATGCACTGATTTCATGTAGTAGAGAAAGTTCTTGGCCGCTTTGGGACCTGACTTGAATTTTGTGTAACCCCTGCAATAAAATAGAGCGTGCTTGCTGGATGCGATAGATTTCCTCGGC
>JAHFAC010000047.1 GCA_023250755.1 Bacteriovoracaceae bacterium
GGCTCGATTAGAAGTAGAAAACTCTATTCATCGTTTCCTCGAGCTCCGATGTCGGGGCACATCCATTGCATCTTCTGGAAATCGGTAATTTCTTATGGACATTTTAGGTTGGATATTATTTGGCTTCGTTATTGGTTTGGTTGTCCGTGTGGTCTTGCCGAGTCGCAGCTCACTAGGCCTCATTGGGATGACACTCCTTGGCATGCTTGGTGCGGTTTTAGGGGGATGGCTGGGCATAGCCGTGGGATGGTACCAGTCTGGAGATGAGCTCAGTTTTTTAGCAGCAACTTTGGGCGCGCTTTTAATGATTTTTTCTTATCAGGGCTTCAAAATGCAGCGTGAAAAAAAATCAACTGAACACCAAGCTCAGCGCGAGAAAAAGCTAGAAGAACGCAGAAAAAGAGCGGCTTAGTGCGTATCTTTTTCCCACGGATATTTGAATTTTAAAAAAGAAGGCGCACCATAGTTGGGTTCGACATAGCCTGGGTCAAATTCAAAATCAGAAAATTGCACCGATCCTGATTTACTGAAATCAACCCCATGTGGCAGGACGGAGTCCCAGAGGTAGGCCGTCATAACGGACGCCTTGGCAAGGCGCTCTACGAGGAGAGGCTGAAAGTATTTACAAACTTCAATGGCTGGGCGGCGGGTCGCAGGTTGTTGTTTTGAGACATCTGAGGCTTGGGTCACTGCTTTTTCTTTATCGAGCCGTGCAAGCTTGGGTAAAGCAGTCGCACTGTCTAAAAAGAGCCGTAACATCACTCCGGCGGGGGCAGCGCTAGGAGCGTGCCAAAAGGCTAACCATTCTTTTTGATGTTTTTGAGCTTCTTCAAAAACCAGAGTGGACAGGCCTGGCTCCAAAGCATTGGCGCAGTCCGTTTCAAAGAAAAAATGAATTCCCCCCTGCCCTGTGGCCCACCCATTCCAATCCGAGCTCGCGTGATAGGGCATCGCTGCGTCTGACGAATAATGAGACATGACACCGAGGTAATACATCCCGCGGTAAACCTTCCTCAGATCTCCCTCAGCTTTCGTGCCTTGCTGGTACCCGCCTTTGACCACTTTGACGTTTTTTAAGTTTTGCCAAGCAAGCTCTTGAAACTGCTCAACCCGCCAGGGCGCGGTTCCGGCGGATAGCATTTTTTCATGCCCGATTGTCTCTTCAAGGTATTTTTGTGCAGCTTCGAAGCTCCAGGGAATTTTCTCAAGCTTTGCTTCGAGCTCGGGAGTAACAACGACCGAGCCCAGGGCGATGTCGAGATCAAAATAATGAGTAGGAGCTTCTAAAATGCCATTTTTCCCATCTTTATGCCGGTAAATCGCATCAGGAACAATGGAGTAATATCCAAGCTCAAAGCGGTGTCTCGCTAAAAGGGGGCCCCAATCGTCAGCTCGACTTTTCTCAAGGAGGAGGGCTGCCGTTTCCGTTGTCATGCGATGTCCGAGAGGCCCCCAGGCCAATGCTTGGGTGCTAAATCCAGGAACGCACAAAACCGTGAGAAATAGAAATAAAAGAGTTTCCATCCTCATTATTGTCCTGCAGTTCTGTCTGAGATTCAATCAGGGAAAACCTTTCCTGGGTTTAAGAGACCGTCTGGGTCAAAAGCCTTCTTAACTTGTTTCATGAGCGTCAGCTCCTGGGGTTTAAATGCAATGGGCATGTATCGCTTTTGCGAGTAACCAATCCCATGCTCGCCTGAGAGTGTTCCACCCAAGGCCACCGTGAGGCGAAAAATCTCCTCAATTGCAGAAGGGAGGGACTGATTCCATGCCGAGTCGCTCATTTCCATCTTGAGGATGTTGACATGAATGTTTCCGTCGCCCGCATGGCCGTAGCAGATGGTGACGATTCCATGACGTTTGGCGATCTCCTTCACGCCGCGAACGAGCTCGGGTAAGGCAAAGCGCGGGACTACGGTGTCTTCTTCTTTGTAAATGCTCAGTTTCTTGACGGCTTCACCTGTGGCACGTCGAACTCGCCAGACTTCTTTTTGTTTTTCGCTCGTATCGGCAAGGACGACATCTCTCGCGCCTTCGTTCATCGCCACTTCACAAATCTGATCCCGTTGTTCCTCTAAAACATCTGTTCTGTTCCCATCCACCTCTACAAGAAGGAGGGCTTCAGCGTTTCCATAGGGAAGGGTCAGTCCTAAGTGTTTTTCGCTGGCTCGGATGGCATCTTTTTCCATGAACTCACAAGCGGAGGGAATGAGTCCCTGCTTAAAAATCGCCGCCACAGTTTTGGCGGCACCATCAAGCGTGTCAAAGGGGATGAGCAGGGTTTGACGAAATTTTGGAAGAGGAATGAGGCGAATAATGATCTCAGTCACGATCGCTAAAGTCCCCTCAGACCCCACCAAGAGCTGGGTTAAGTTGTAACCCGTCACATTTTTGAATAGCTTGCCCCCATGTCGAATGATGTCCCCGTTAGGAAGGACGGCTTCTACCCCCAGGATGTAGTCCTTGGTGACGCCATATTTTACGGCGCGAGGGCCTCCTGAGCACTCTGCAACATTTCCGCCAAGCATGCAGCTCCCTCGTGATGCAGGATCTGGGGGATAAAAGAGACCGACGGCTTCCACTTGCGTTTGAAAGGTTTCGGTAACGACCCCGGGCTGTACAACTGCTACCAAATTATTTTCGTCAATTTCGAGAATCTGGTTCATTCGCTCTAACGAAAGAACGATTCCACCTTGAACTGGCAATGCTCCACCGGATAAGCCAGTCCCCGCGCCGCGCGGTGTGACGGGGAGTCCGTACCGTTTTGAAATTTTCATGATTTCTGAAACTTCTTCAGTGGTGCGAGGTAAGACGACGAGATCAGGAGCAAAGAAGAGATCCTCCGTCTCATCTGAGCCGTATTTCTCCATTTCATCGGCTGAAGATTTCAGAGAAGTGCCGCTTAATAGCGCCTGCAGTTCAGCTTTTGCCGCCTGCAGCGCTGAATTTTTTTCACTCAATGGATGTCTCTCTTTCTTGTGCTTTCTTAATCAGTGTCAAACCGAATGGCCCAGATCCCATAGCAAACTGCAAGAAGGAGAAAAAAACAACCATAAGAAATAAAAAATGGGTTCTTAATCCATCCCGCTTCGTAGGCCTTAAATAAAGTGTAGTTTGTGGGACCTATCCGAGTCAGGAACTCCCAGTAAGTATTCCAAGGGCGATTAGGAGAGCCATAGAAGAGATAAAACCACGCTGGGATTGATATTGTGCATAATAGGGCGGTTAAAGCTGTTTTTCCCGCCTTTTCTGAAAACCATTTCAGAGCCGGGAGAAGCGCCAAGAGCCCAAAAGGGACAGAGTAAATGGTGTAGCGTGCTCCGTAGGAGCCCCCTGCTGGATTCAATGTAATGGGAATTGACGCATAATAGCTGATATTGACAAATAGAATAAAAAAAGCGCCGCCCCAAACGAATTTCATTTTGTGATTTTGAGTTCGAAACGCTTGAAACCACTGGAAGGCGGCTGCGATTAGCCCCAACGGGAGGAGGGGGTTGAAAATGGGGAGATTGCAAATTGGATCGATAAAAATACGCTTAATCCGTTCCCAATCGGGGAGAATGTGCCAAAGTCGGACGAGATAGGCTTGAACTCCAGTGAGCCCGGCGCTCGCTGCTTCGATGTCCTTAAAGTGTCGGTCGAGCTTCACAATACGCATTTGATAAGCTGTGGTCCAAGGTCGATCAAATGCCAGGGTGTGATAAATGGCGGCTAATCCCACAGGAAAAGCCGCTCCCACGAAAAGCCAACCCAAACTTCTCAGCCGTTCTTTTCTGGGCTGAGCCCAAAGCAGGATCGGAGCCAAGACTCCCGGGTAAATCACCGCTGGATAATCAAGAGTCGGGACAGTTCCAAGAGCTAAGCCAAGCAAGAGCAGCTCCCTAGGGGTCCGAGTCTTTCCGAAGTTCATGATAAAATCGACATAGGCGATCCAAACTAAAGTAGTCGCCACAGTGGTGTGAAAAAGGGTGGCCGTGAAATCCGCGATTCCAGTTCCAAGCATGAGAAAAAAAACGATGGAAATTAAAAATCTCGAGTCCTGTGCGAGAGGGGTTGGAAAAATCCTCTGGCAGAGGTCCACGAATCGGATGCCTAAGAGTAATGTCATTGGGATTGCGACAAAAAACACCCCAAACACCAGTAAGAGCAAAATGGCGCTCCTTTTCTTTGAGGCATGAAAAAATTCATGCTTTTCTTGGAGTCCGCCGGTAATCGTATTGTCCAGCTTGTTGAGCCATTTTTCTGGGACAAGCAGCAAAGGCGCCTTGAGCCCAATGTAAATAGGCAGAAGAAAGGCTGAGAGTCCAGGCGGCATCCCAGAATAAAGATGTCCATTGTATCGCGCGATATCCCGCTCATGTTGAGCAAAATCATCGATGATCAGGGTTTGTTCTTCGACCAAGGCAACCGAAAGAGTGGCCATGGAGTTGGTCATTGTATTGCTGAAATATCCGCCTACAAAATAGGCATAAATCAGAGCGCAGATGATCCAGATTCGAGAAAAAGAACGGGGCTTGCCGAAAATCGATTTAAGCCGGATCCCCATCTTGCTTGCCATTCCAAAAACTCTAACATAACTTTACCTTGGATCAACTGGGCTTTGAGGATTTCCATGGAATCGAGAAAAAAAGGAATTGTCGCGGTTACGGGTGCCCGTGGTTTTATCGGCGAGCAGTGCCTAAAATTTTTTCATGACCGAGGGTATCTGGTTCGCGCCCTGGTTCGAGACCCATCGGCTGCAGAAGGCCTTCGTCCTTGGGCTCAGGGCGGTATTTTTAAGGCAGATCTTCCCTATTCAATCGATCCGAAGTGTTTTGAGGGAGGGGTGCGGGCGCTCATCCACTGCGCGTATGAGACTCGCTTTAAAAGCCTAAAACAAGCACACGAGGTCAATCAATTTGGGACAGAAAGACTGTTTGAAGTTGCAAATAAAAACCAAGTTGAAAAATTAGTTTTTATTTCTTCAATGGCGGCGCACTCAGAGGCGGCATCCTACTACGGTAGGAGCAAGTGGCAGATCGAAGAGTCTTTGGACCTTTCTCAAAGTGCAGTGATTAAACCAGGGACCGTCCTCGGCAAGGGAGGGATCTTTGAGCGAACTCGGGAGATGATTCGAAAGCTTCCCGTTTTGCCGGTTTTCTTTTCTGGAAGGGATTCACATAAAAAAATGCAGACGGTTTGGATTGAGGACCTCTGTAACGGAATTTATCAAGTCATTGATCAAAAACTGAGCGGAAAATTCGCAATAGCGGAAGAAGAGGGCGTCAGTATTCCCCATTTCTACCGAGGCATCGCTGCTCTGGACCGTAAAAAACCTTGGATTGTGCCATTTCCGGGGCAGTTGACCCTTTATGCCCTAAAGGCATTTGAGGCGCTAGGCCTTCGATTACCCATCACTTCTGAGAACCTGCTCGGCATCAAACATCTTAAGCACTTTGATGTCAGGGCTGATTTAAAGCGGCTCGGAATTACAGTGAGAAATTTTCAGGACTCCCTCAAGACACTCGCACAAGATCCTCAGTCCTGATATTCCTGCTTTGTGCACGCTATGGAGCTCGCCTTGCAAATTGCTCGTCCCTGGAGAGGCGCAACTTCTCCCAACCCGCCGGTAGGTGCCGTCGCTCTCACTCAAGACGGTCGCGTCTTAGGGATGGCTGCTCATAAAAAATCGGGAGAACCTCATGCTGAGGCGCAAGTTTTGCGGATTTGTCGGGAACAGGGAACCCTCTCTCAAGTTCACACGTTGGTTGTGACCCTTGAGCCTTGCAATCACCAAGGAAAAACTCCGCCGTGTACCGAGAGCATTCTTCAGGCAGGAGTAAAGCATGTGGTTTTTGGCTCGCGAGACCCCAACCCCAAAGTAAAAGGAGGGGGTGCTGAGCGACTGCGTGAGGCGGGGATCCAAGTCACAGAGGGAATCCTCTTGCTCCCGTGCGAAGAACTGATCCGGCCCTTTGCTCATTGGGTACGAACCGGGCGGCCCTGGGTGACTCTAAAGACAGCTTGGCGCAAAGAGGGCCAGGGGATTAACCCACAAAGGATGACAATGATCCCTCCGCAAGGGCAGAGGACCTTTACTTCACCTGACTCTTTGAGATTAGCCCATGAACTTCGCAAGAGAGCAGACGCGATTCTTACGGGGAGTGGAACCGTTCTCATCGATCAACCTCAGTTTACAGTGCGTCAGGTGCCCGATCATCTAGGAAAAAAGCGGTGGCTGATCCTACTGGACCGTAGAAGGCGAATAAACAAAGATTGGATTCAAGATCGCGAAAATACAGGCTTTAATATACTTTTAATGGATGATGTTGAAACTGCTCTGACGCTCTTAGGTCAAAAGGGCTGTCTTGAGGTTTTAGTTGAAGCAGGACCTAGTTTGTCTGGATTTTTCTTAGAAAAATCGCTTTGGAATGAGCATATTTTGATTTTACAAGGCGACCCTCCCGGCTCCCCTGATACTGTGGAGAGCCGCATCAATTGCCTCTCTACAGCGAGCTAAAAATCAGGTAAAAGCAGATTGATATGTTTACAGGGATTATTGAACAAACTGGACGGGTTGTTAAATTTGAGAAATTCAAGAAATCTGAGAAATCGGATGCCACTCTCATTTTATTTACGGACCTCAAAGGATTAAAAGCTGGCGAGAGTGTGGCAGTCAATGGGGCTTGCCTGACCGTGGTTGAGTTTCAGCCGACTGGGGTGATTCAGTTTTTTGTGAGCCAGGAGACCCTAGAGAAAACCAATCTCAATCAGCTCAAAGAGGGCTCTTTGGTAAATCTTGAACGAGCGATGATCGTAGCCAATCGTCTTTCGGGGCATTGGGTTCAGGGCCATGTGGACGGGCGGGGCGAATGTGTGTCTGTTCAAAAGCAGGGCGAAGGAGTCCATGCTGAATTTGAGATCCCTCAAGCGCTAGGGCGCTATTGCGTGGACAAAGGATCGATTACACTCAATGGAGTCAGTCTCACCCTCAACCAAGTGAGGGATTTGAGTAATGGAAGAGTTTTGCTCTCAACCCATCTCATCCCTTTTACTTGGAGTCATACCAATCTCTGTGAATTAAAAAAGGGAGACTCCATTAACGTGGAGGTCGATGTTCTGGCTAAATACGTGGAGAAGCTATGTCAACCTTATCTGAAGCCTTAGAGAATCTTCAAAATGGAAAGTTTGTCGTCTTAGTCGACGACGAGGATCGCGAAAACGAAGGTGACCTCGTTCTAGCCGCCGAACAAGTGACCCCGCAATCTATTAACTTTATGGTTACTCACGCTCGTGGCTTGGTTTGTCTTTCTCTCGAGGGAAAAAGAGTAGATGAGTTGGGGTTGCCAATGATGGCATCCAATAACAAAAGTCCAAAGCAAACGGCATTTACTGTCTCTATTGAGGCAAAAGAGGGCGTGAGCACCGGGATTTCAGTCGCAGATCGTGCGCACACCATCCGAACAGCTGTAGATCCCCGCTCATCCTCTGAAGATTTAATTTCTCCAGGGCATGTTTTTCCGTTACGAGCCGTCGAGGGAGGAGTTCTCGTCCGCGCCGGTCACACGGAGGGCTCGATCGATCTCATGCGACTTGCGGGTCTTAAGCCCGCAGCTGTCATTTGCGAGATTATGAATGACGATGGCTCCATGGCGCGGCTGACTGATCTCAAGGCTTTTTCGAAGAAGCATGGACTCCCCATCGTTTCCATCAAAGATCTCATCCGCTATCGAATGGAACGGGAGTCCTTGATTGAGGAAGTGGCAAGCAGTCGTTTTCCCTGTCGCTTCAGTGGGAGCACTCAAAGCGCGGAGTTCAAGATGACCGCTTTTCGAAGTAAAATAGATGGAGCTGAGCACTTGGCGTTAATTTATGGCTCTCCGAAGGATCCTGTGCTCACGCGAGTCCACTCTGAATGCGTGACCGGCGATGCGCTCGGCTCCCTCCGTTGTGATTGCGGAGTTCAGCTCCAAGCTGCACTTCAGAGAATTGTTGAAAACGGCAGTGGGGTTCTCGTCTATATGCGAAGGCACGAGGGGAGGGGGATTGGCCTCGCCAATAAGATTCGTGCCTATCAGCTCCAAGATCAAGGGATGGATACTGTCGAAGCGAATCGCCACCTTGGATTCAAAGCCGATCTCAGACATTATGGAATTGGCGCACAAATTTTAAGACACCTCGGATTTCATAAGCTCCGTCTTTTGACCAATAACCCAAAAAAAATTATCGGATTGGATGGTTATCACCTGGAGATTGTCGAGCAGGTCCCTATTGAGGTTCAATGGACACAGCATAATCGATCTTACCTTGAGGCAAAACGGGATAAGCTGGGACATCACCTCACTTTAGAACAATCCATAAAGGAACTAGGAGAGATTCAGTGAAATTCGCTTTAATCGTCAGTCATTTTAATGAGGAAATCACGGCTGGATTAAAAAAAGGAGCGCTTCAGTTTTTGAATGAAAAAGGGTTCTCCTCTCATCAGGTTGATATTTTTGATTCGCCGGGCGCTTTTGAAATCCCATTGCTTGCAAAAAAACTCGCAAAAACAGGACGATTTAATGGGATCATTTGCCTAGGGTGCGTCATTCAAGGAGAAACCGCTCACTTTGAATGGATCAGCATGGCCACGACGACAGGATTGATGCAGGCGATGCTTGAAACTGAAGTTCCCATCACGTTCGGAATTCTTACGACCTACACCGAAGAGCAGGCCATCGCGCGAAGTCAGGATAACTCAGAAAACAAAGGTCGCGAAGCCGCCGCCGCATGTTGGGAGTTAGTTGCGACGTTATCGCAGTGCTGAAATGCGGCAGGAAGCAACCTTTTGATTGCTCTTGTTTCCTTGTGACCTATACCCAGTTTTTACATGGGTCCAGCAGGGAGTGATTGCAGTTCCTATGCGATTGATACGTTCAGTCCCCGTTTCAAGACCAAATACTTCGACTGAATACGTAGTGAGCCATTGATCGTGACGGAGTCGCTCAGAGGATAGTTTGATTGGCGTACCGAGATCAAATTTTTTGTAACCAGAGATTCGCTGTCTCAATTGCTCCATGCCTTGGATACTTCCGTATTGAGCCAGTGCTGAACCATAAAGAGTGGATGAAAAAGCTTCGAGATCGTTTTCTTGAAGGGCTGCTAGTGCGGTTTCAAGGACACCACTTGGAGAGGATAGGGTTTTACAACCCGAAAAAGCCATCACATAAACGGCCAACATGCAGACCATTCCAAATCTCATTTGTCTCATAATTCATACTCCTGGTTAGGGCAGACTGTTATGACGAAAGATGCGCGGTGTCAATAAAATGAGTCAGGCCCAGTCTATTGTTACAACCGACTGGGCCTGAGTGAGTTTTGAATCGGATCAACAACTTATTTTAGCGACCTCGAACAAGAAAGCTAGCCCTGCAACCGCCAGTCACCCAAATTGCGGTATGGTTGTCAGTGATGCCCCAGCTTGAGCCAAAAATACAAGGTTTATGGGACATTTGGTACTGCACTTCTACCCCTGTAATGATCATCCCACCCGCGTTACAGTTGGTTTGCTGAAATTCGATGCTTT